>DASPXY010000166.1:0-4967 GCA_035637055.1 Gemmataceae bacterium
CTTGGCTTTTTCGGCGGCGTGGGCCAACAACTCCTTTTTCGCTGCCACCGCCGCCGCAGCCCGGTGATAATCGAAGCCGACGCGAAAAACCTCGATGGCAACCCAGGCGGCTCGCGCCATCATGGCGGGGCCGACGAGCACCCTGGAGAGCCCCGGCAGGTACATCGCGTTGGGTAGGAACGAGACGAAGGTCAGAGCCTGGTTGCCCGGACACCAGGAGCCGAGAAACTGCGAATGCGTCAGGGTGCGCAGTTCCAGTTCGTTCAACTCCAGCGCGAGCCGCGCAGCCGCGACGTTTGTTTCGCCACTCTCGCCCGCTGGGACGGACAGAAGCGTGAGCAGGCCATGCCCGAGCCAGGGATTTGGTTCCTCGGTCTTCAGTTTCAGCAGGGACGTGAAGTTGTCGAAAGGGAACTCAGCGCTCACCCCCTCCTCGCCGCCAGTTGCCAGCACGCACGGCGGATCCTGGAAGAAGGCCAGCGTATCGAGCATGTCCTGGCCGGCGTAGCGCGACGGCTCCTGTCCATCGGGTCCGACCCTGGCCTCGACGATGTTGAGCATGTCGTCGGGGACGACGCGCGGGCCTGAGCGGGGATGCTTGCTCAAGGCAAGTTGAGTGCCTGTGAGCCTCGCCAGGATGGGGGCGATGCGATGAGCTTCCGCGTTCTGGATGGCGGCGACCCACACCAACACACGCTGCAGCCAATCGGCCGTCTCGGCGTGAATGTAGATGCTCGACGCCAGTTGAATGCGCGACGGTTTTGCAGGGTTGCGGATCAGGCCGCTGAGAGTAGCGAGGTAGGAGAACTCCATCAGCTGGAGCAGCTGGGCATCGGTCCCCGCAAAGCCGTCGATCAGGTCGGTGCGGACGTGGATCCGCGTGACGGTGAACTCCTCGTCCTGAAAGCCTGGCTCCGCCCAGACATATTGGGCCAGATTCTCAGCCCACCAGGTGAAGCCCCGATCCGACCAGACAGACCATTCGGGGTCGATCTGCAGCGTTTGGAAGAGGAAGCGGATCACGTCGAGGCCGACATCTGCCATGAGCGGCTCCCCAGACAAGGCGTCTGGTTGTCGGGCCGCAATAAAGCGGAATGAGCAGCCCGTTCGTCTGTTGAGGAAACCTGGATCAGGGGCGATAGTCGCGCGCCCGCAACCCATCGTCAAGCGAAATCGCGGTGACTCCGACCGAGCCGATCAGGTCGCACTCCCCTACCCGCCCCGTTCCCGTCGCTGCCGCAGCGGTCGCCAGAACGCCTCGGAATCGGCGAGCAGCAGGCCGATGCAGTCCCCACAGAGAGGGATGCGGTTGTGGTCTTCGCCAGCGACCTGCCCACAGCCCACGGCAGGCAGTTCGGCGCGGCGGCCACAAGGAAGCATGGCTCAATATAGGGTCAGGGGCGTTGCGTTTCGGATTGTTCATTGATAATTCTCCTCCGGTTTAGTGTTATTTCATGCGGACAACGGGTGCCCCTTCCCTATCCCGAGGTTTGCTCAATCTACTTGCGGCATCCTGACCATGACGACCGACTCGCCCTGGTCGCCCGGACCGCACAAGGCTTTGAGGCGAACCAGCGGCGGGGTCGCGGTTATCGTTCCCCCTGTGGGCGCCAAGGCGAACTTCCGCGCCATTGCTCCGGCTGGGTTGAGGTTGCTCTTCGTGCCGTCGCGGAGGCTGCGCTGAAAGCCAACGCCGTTCCCGCCACGCCGACGAATCACGAACCATCTCGTGCGCCCAGAGGGCGATGCGAGGGTTGTAGGGCAACCAGCTAGTCTGCTATGCTGGAGTGGACCGCAATGGCCTGCGGGGAAGAAAAGCGCCCTGCTGAAGCGCGGCCGCCCCCGCAAGGGCGAGTCTGCCAAGCCGCTCCCCACCAACCAGGACGAACGGAAGAAGCCTGTGGCAGGGGCAAGTGCAAGTAACTTTCTTGCACCTGACCGCCTCCCAGTTCAGCGGTTGGGCCGAGGAAACACGATGATGAAACAACCAAGCCGTTTGGAGTTGCTCCGCGAGATCAGCGAGGGGCTCGGTCCCATCACGCGAGCAGAACGGCAGTCGAACGAAGTGTGCGTTTACTACGGGGGGGTGCCTGGCGCGTACTGGAAGTTGATCCGGCCAGAGGATCTGATCGGTCCCGGACCTTCCCGCCCCTGGACCTGGAGGTTGCACGTCGTGCGTGGCCCCTTCCGGGCCTACGACGACGTGCCGGAGTGTCTGGTCCCCGAAGAGGTTCGCGACGCCTACGAGGGATCTCCGGCCCGATAAAGAAAACACGCGCTGGCGCGACTACCAACAAAATTCTGCTCGGGTGCATCATGTGAACGTATTGATGTCTACTTTATATGAGGATAATAGCAATGGCCAAAGTCGCCTTGAAGACGAGAGCCCAAGGGAGCACTGGGTGGGAGTCGCATCAGATCATCGACTACAATCGCATCCCATCTGTCGGGGAGTACGTCTCGCCGACAACGATGTCCGGATGGTTCGAGGTTCGGATCGTTGTCCATTGCCCATTCCCCGATACTGACTGCGACGCGGAAGTGTACGCAGTCGAGGCGAATCAGCGTGCCGTCCTGGCACGTCATGATATCGCGAGGGTCGGCGCCGGTTAAGGACGATTCACGGTCTTTCCAAAGATCCTTGGTCTTTTGGCCACACGCCGCTCACCCCAGCTGAGAGACGGAAAGGCGACGCCGGCCTCTCTCGGAAACGCACCCGTGGAACCCCTCCGCAGTCAATCTCCGCGCACACCAGTCCCCACGCCACCATCGCCCACACCGCGGTCTTGGCCCTCGTGGCGACCGCCCGCTGAACCCGATACAACCTGAGATTCGACCGGGCCGGCGGTTCCGAAGGCAGCAGCGGGCCCGGGCTGCGATAGGTCGCGGCAATTCAGGTAGAATACTGGTAGCTGGGAAGGCCGAGCTGATCCCTCGACCTGCGGCCTGGGGAGGCGACCGGGGCCTCCTCACTCCCCGGCGTCTGCCCAGGCCCGCCCCGGCAAAGAGTGAGGAATACAATGACCACGCCACAGATCCCATCGGTCGTCGCCGAACTGCGTAAACGCATCCAGGCCCAGCAAGCGGAATTATTCCTTCTCGGGTACAGGGTCAGGAACCGGGACTCGGGAGAAGTCGAGGATGTCTTCTACGAGGTGGACCCAGCGGACTATCACGACCTCTGGACTCAGTGGCGTAGCCAACTGGCCCAGTACGCCCCTCCCATCGAGCCGGAAGTCCGAACCAGGGCAGACGCCTTCAAGGCCCTCGATTCGCTGCTGCGCCGCCTGGAAGACCTGTTCGGGCCAGTCCCTGTCGAGCAGGCACGAGAAACCTGGGCGGCTCTTGACCTCGACCTGCCAGTTGGGAAGGGGGACTCTTCTTCGCCCGAAACCAGTCCGCCGAAGAAACACAGGCGCAGCACCGAAAAGGACGAAGCTCGCACCAAGATCATTGCCGCGCTCACGAAGCACCACAAGTATGCCAAAGGCAGTTGCCTGAACCAAGAACCCATCGGGAATAACGAGCTAGCCGACAAGGCCGAGGTATCCAAATCGAGTGCGTCGAGATTCTTCAAAGAAAAGTTCAAGGGACGCAGCAAGTATCTGGCCATTTGTAAGGACGCATCACGCCTTGTGGGAGCGCTGAAAATGCTCAATAACGAATTCTCGCCCCATATTCTCTACGGGGACAGGCCCTCCGAAACCCTCGAAAAAGACCTGCACGACCGGCACGACGACGAATAGCCAGCCGGGTGTTCCATCGTTCCAGATCGCTTGTGGAACACCCGCATAGTTTCCTGCCTCCTGCCGAACCCTGCTTTTCGCAGCATTTCTGTGCGATTCTTCCACTGTTCCACAGTTTTGGTTGGAACCCTCCGCCAACGATTGTGCGAGTCGCATGGTGCGGCGCGCGATCTGTGGAGTGTCTGGCAATGCCCCCTATCCTGAGTGCCCCCCTCCAACTGCTGCTGGCGCCTCGCGCCGCTGCCGCTGCCCTATCGGTGTCCGAGCGGACGTTGTGGGGCTTGAGCGCCCCGCGTGGGCCGATTCCGGTCGTGAGGCTCGGCAGGTCGGTGCGCTACGACCTGCGCGACCTCGAAGAGTTTATCGCGGCGCAGAAAGGGGGCGCAAAATGAACAATGGCCCCGTTGACAACGTGCTGTCGCGGCTGCAAGACGTGCGAGACACCGAGTCAGGTTGGGTTGCGCGCTGCCCTGCTCACGACGATCAGAAACCGAGCCTGGGTATCGCCGTCACCGAGGACGGCACGGTGCTGCTCAAGTGTCGGTCGCAGGGTTGCAGCGCCAACGCCATCTGCGAAGCCATCGGCCTGAAACTGCGGAACCTGTTTCCTTCGCACAATGGCAACGGCCACATGGAAATTGTCGCCGAGTACAACTACACTGACGCGGCTGGCAAGCTGCGCTTCCAAGTGGTCCGCCTGTATCCCAAGGACTTCCGCCAGCGTCGTCCCGACCCCAAGGGCAAAGGCGGTTGGACCTGGAATCTCAAGGGCATCCAGCGCGTGCTGTATCGTCTGCCCGAGGTGCTGAAGGCCGTGGCGGACGGTCAAACCGTATTCATCGTGGAGGGCGAGAAGGACGCAGACAACCTCTCCCAATTTGGACTGACCGCAACCACGAACGCCGGAGGGGCGGGAAAATGGAGCAAGGACTACACCGAGAGCCTGCGCGGCGCGTCCGTGGTCATCCTCCCCGACAACGACGAACCGGGCCAGGAGCACGCGGCAACGGTAGCTCACGGCTTGCGAGGGAAAGCAGCATGCGTTCGTGTCGTCAACCTGCCCGGCCTTCCGCCGAAGGGCGACGTGTCGGACTGGTTGGCAGCTGGCGGAACCCCCGAACAACTGGAAGCACTGGCGGCGGTCGCGCCAGAGTTACAACCGCAGGCGGCCGCGCCTGAACCACAACAGCGAGTGGACGGCGAGGCGAATGCAGCAGAGCA
>DASPXY010000167.1:0-2491 GCA_035637055.1 Gemmataceae bacterium
GCCCGAGGCCAAGCCGAAGTCGAACTCGCTGCTGCTCGAAAGCCCGGTCCGCTCGGGCCAATCCATCATCTTCACCGATGGCGACGTCACCGTGCTGGGTTCGGTTGGCTCAGGGGCGGAAATCGTCGCCGGCGGTTCGATCCATGTTTACGGCACGCTGCGCGGCCGGGCGATGGCGGGCGTCAACGGCAACTCGTCGGCCCGGATCTATTGTCAGAAGATCGAGGCGGAACTGCTCGCCATCGACGGCTACTACCAGACCGCTGAAGAAATCGATGCCTCGCTTCGCAACCGGCCGGCCCAGGCCTGGCTGCAAGGCGCCACCATGAAAATTACCCCGCTGAATTAACCGGCTAAGGAGATCACGTATGGCCAAAGTCCTGGTCGTTACATCCGGCAAAGGGGGCGTTGGAAAGACGACGTCCACGGCCGCACTCGGTGCCGCGCTTGCCCAGGCCGGGGAGCGCGTCGTCGTCATCGACTTCGACGTCGGCCTGCGCAACCTCGATCTGGTGATGGGCGCGGAACGGCGTGTGGTGTTCGACCTCATCAACGTCGTGCAGGGCGTCGCCAAGCTCCAGCAGGCACTGATCCGCGACAAGCGCTTGGAGAATCTGTGGTTGCTGCCGGCATCCCAGACCAGGGACAAGGATGCGCTTACCGACGAAGGCGTCGGCAGAATCATCGCGGAACTGCGGACCAAATTCGACTGGATCCTGTGCGACAGCCCTGCAGGCATCGAACGCGGCGCGATGCTGGCGATGCGTTATGCGGACGAGGCCGTGATTGTCACCAACCCGGAAGTCTCCTCGGTGCGCGACTCCGACCGCATCATCGGGATGCTCGATTCGAAAACCGTCAAGGCGGAGCAGGGCGAGCGGGTGACCAAGCACGTGCTGATCACACGGTACGATCCGGTGCGCGCGGCGCGCGGCGAAATGTTGAGCATCGATGACATCCTCGAGATTCTCGCCACGCCGCTGCTCGGCATCATCCCCGAGAGTCAGGACGTGCTTCGCGCCTCGAATGTCGGCTCTCCCGTCACCCTGAACAACGCGGCCAGTGCACCGGCCCGCGCCTATGTCGACGCCGCCCGGCGGTTGACGGGCGAAACCGTCGACATGATCGTGCCGGCCGAACGCAGGGGCCTGATGAACCGGTTGCTTGGACGGAGGGCGGCATGAGCATGAGTCTGCTGCGACTGTTCAGCGGCCGCAAGGCAACCGCCCCGGTGGCGCGGGAACGCTTGCAGATTCTGCTGGCGCACGAGCGTGGTCTGCGCGGTCAGCCGGACCTGTTGGCTACGCTGCGCGAGGAAATTCTCGCCGTGGTCTCTCGGCACATCCAGCTCGATCCCGAGAAGGTCACGGTCAGGCTGGACCGGGGCCCGACCGTATCGACGCTCGAGGTCGATATCGAGGTGCCCAATGGCTTCGAACAGACGAAGGTTCACGCCGACAGGCGATTAGGGGCGGTTTGATACCGCCCTAGAAGCCGCGTCATGGCGCCGCGGCGGGGTCGTCTGGTGACCGCTTGCCGATAGGATGCGGCATCACTTGCGGTCAGGCCTGACCATGAGCACACGACCCGTACTT
Source organism: Gemmataceae bacterium (assembly GCA_035637055.1). GTDB lineage: Bacteria > Planctomycetota > Planctomycetia > Gemmatales > Gemmataceae > DASPXY01. The sequence continues at coordinate 1,596 of DASPXY010000167.1, forward strand.
TCCCTGACCGGCGGCTGCTCCTGCCGCGCGATCCGCTACGAGATCACGTCGTTTCCGCTGCTGCTCTACAGCTGCAACTGCACGGATTGCCAGACCGCGTCCGGCAGCGCCTTTGCGCTCAATATGCCGGTGTTCGCCAGGGATTTTCATATCCTGCAGTCAACGGTGCGTCGGTGGACGTGTCCCGAGGTCTTCGGCGAACCGCATCAGGTAGCCGTCCGGATCCTGCGCGAGGAATTCTCTTTGGCCGCGCTCATCGCTGCCAACCCGGTACCAGGCATCGTTTGGCTGCTCGTAGAGCGGCCACTTGGCGCTACTCAGCGCGCTGAGAAGAGGCGCGACGCGATCAACCATCATCTGAAGACCGATGCCTCGTCCAAACGGGTGTTGCATATCGGCCGTCTCCCAACGCCCATTGCGTTCGCAGAGCATCAGTTGCAGCCGTCCTCGCACGAGATAAGCAAATCGAGCATCTGGGCGGTCGTAAGCAACCTCGAAGCCGAGCAGATCGCACCAGAATGACAAACTCTCCTGAATATTTGAAACGCCGAGTTCAGGGACAAGCGCAGCCCAACCATCTCCCGGTGCGCTCCCGGTGCCAGATGAGACGGCACGTGAGACAGGGTCGGAAATGAACGGCCGAGGTATTCCGGAACTGCTGAAGTCGTCAGCCATTGTGTTCGATCCCTCGGGAGCACTTTAGCATCAAAGAGCGGCGGCGAGGGGCTACCCCACCATCCGCTCGTGTCCGATCCAAAATCCGGCCTTCAGCACCTTCTTGTCGACCTTGCCGACGCCGGTCATCGGCAGCTCGGTGACGAACTTGATGTGTTTTGGCGCGTGCGCCGAGCCCTTCTTCGCCTTCACCAGGTTGATCAGTTCGTCCGCATTCGGCC
>DASPXY010000168.1:0-5787 GCA_035637055.1 Gemmataceae bacterium
TTGAGCGTCCACGCTTTCGTGTTGTCGAACAGCCCCGCCATGCCCAGTTCGCTTTCGGAACCTGTGTCGCCCGTGAGGTTGGGGTCGGTGGCGGGGAAGATACGGTAACTGGGTGAGTCGCCGGGATCCAGCGGGAGCCAGGCAGAGGAGAGGAACAGCGTGGTGTCGTCGTTGTTGAGGATATGCCGCTGGACGCCGGCCTGCGGGCCGCTGGTGATCTCGACCAGGTAGCCCGTCCACTCGTTGAGCGTCCATTCCTTCGTCGTGTCGGTCAGCAACTGCGTGCCCAATTGGCCTTCGCGGCCCGTGTCGCCCGCCAGGTTAGGGTGCGCCGCCGTGAAGGCATAGACGCTTTCGCTTGCGGTGGCTGTAGTGAAACTCCACAGGCCAGCACTATCAGCGGTCACGGTGCCCAGCGGCGTGCCCGTGGGATCGCTGGTGGCGTTGTGGATCTGGACGGTGCTGCCGGGTTGCGCGTGGCCGAAGAGTTGCACGTTCTGCGCCGTGGTGAGCAAGTCGTAAGCCAACGAACCGCTGTCAGGCGTCATGCCCGCGATGGCCGGTTTGGTGTTGCGCAGGCGCACGACCAGGCGCGAGCCGGTGCCAAAGTTGCTGGCGAGGCCAGGCGAGTCCCCACGACCCGCGAGGTAAGCGCTGCCATCGCGGTCAAGGGCCAGTCCCTGCCCCTCGTCTTGCCCCCAGCCACCGACGTAAGTGCAATACAACACGTCGCTGCTCCAGGCGCCCAAGCGGGCGACGAAGGCGTCGGTCAGGCCGCCGCGACCGAATTGCACGGGGTCGATTTGTGGCAGCTCGGTCGAGTTGGTGGTGCCGGCGACGTAGACAAAGCCAGCGCTATCGACGGCGAGAGCATTGATAACGTCGTCGCCACTGCCGCCCAGGGGAGTCGCGTAGATCCAGGCCGAGCCAGTGCTGTTGAGTTTGCCTACGAAGCCATCGGTGCCACCGCCCACTTCCGGCAGGAACGGCGAGAGCCAAGGGAAGTTCGGCGAGCGTGTCCAACCACCGAGAGCCACGTTGCCGCTGGCATCCACGGCGATGCCGTTGGCTGCGTCATCGTCCTGACCGCCAGCGTAGGTAAACCAGTCGAGCGCGGGCGTGCCGCTGGTGACGGTGACTCGCGCAGCAAAGGCGTCCGAGGTGCCACCGCCGTAGATGCTCTGCGCAGTGCCCGATGTGCCCAGGCCCGTCGAGGATGTACTGCCGGCGAGGTAGACCGTCCCGGAGGCGGTCACGGCAAGGGCGTGCGCCTCATCGTTACCGCTGCCGCCCAGATACGAGCCGAACGCTAGGGCGGACAGCGAGGAGTTCATCCGCGCCACGAAGCCATCGGCCTGACCACCGCCGTACGTGGTCTGGAAGCCCTGTGGCACTGGCAAATTGGCGGAGGTCGTGATACCGCTCAGAAAGAGGTTGCCAGCGGCGTCCGTTGCCACGCCGCGCGCGGACTCGTCGCCCGCGCCGCCGTAGTAGGAGGCATCAACCAGACTGAGATCGGCGCGCTCGAAGAGGCCGACGAAGGCATCGCTGTTGCCTTGCAAACTCCCTTGATAACTGCTGGTACTGGTGGGGAGATCGTTCGACCAGGTCGTGCCCGCGATCGCGACTTTGTCGCTACCGGCCAACGTGACAGCCAGGGCGCTATCGTCCCCGGTGCCGCCAAAGTAGGTCGTGACCACAGGGACACCATCCGAGTTGATCTTGGTGAGGAAGGCATCGAGGCCGCCCGGGATGGTCGCCTCTCCATCCGCGGGCAGGTCGGCTGTCGGAGTCGAGCCGGTCGCGTAGGCCGTGCCGTCAGGCTCGACCGCGATGGCCTGGACGACGTCGGGGGAGGTGCCGCCGAGGTGTGACTTGTAGTCGATGACCGGGTCGATGGTCAGAGTCTTCGTGCGGTCCCAGGCGCCCTTGACCTCGAATCCAATCTGGTTCCCACTTTGGAGGACATACTGCGCGGCAATCTTTGCGCGGCTATCGTCCTGCGATTGATAGAGAGTTGGGGCCAGGTGTGCGACCTCGCCGCCGGGAGTGGATTGGATCAGGGTGCCGTCGCTGTCCAGGTGCTGGTCCAGCGCGCCATGCAGAGCCAGGTGGATGACACTTGGATCAGCCCCTGGCTTGAGGAGGAAGTCATATTCAACCTGGCGCGCCTGGGCGTTGGCACCGTAGAAGACGAGGTCGATGCCGGGATAGAGGGCGGTGTAGCGGACGGAGCGGAAGTTGGCGATGTTGGTGTGCCAGTGGCTGGGGTCGTTGCCGTGCAGGTCGTTGGTGTGGCCCGGCAACAGCCCGACGCCTTCGATCCGCGCGTTGGGGTTGGCACCGACGAAATCGAAGCCCACGACGGTCTGCTGGTTGGCGCCGGGCACAGGCTTGCCGCTCGCCGCGACGGTATCTTGCAGAACCAGGTTGGCGCCAGTGGCACTTAGGAGCAAGGTGTAGCCCTGGCCGCGCGCCGCGAACTCGACGGTGGAGTTGAACTGGCCGACATTGCGCTCGAAGGGCATTGGTTGGGGTGGCTTCTGCCCCGTCGGAAGTGGCGCGGCAGAGCCCTTGGTCGGAGCACTCGCGTCGGTCGCCGGCGACGTCGGCGCGGGCGCTGGTTGGGTCGGTGTGGCAAGCCCCTCTGTTGTGGATGGAGCGGACGTAGGCGACTGTATGGGGGCGCTGCCGCTTGGGGAGGGGGGGGATATGGACGGTGGTTGAGGGATGGGCGGCGCGGGTGCCGCTGGCGGGACACCGACGGTCTGCGGGGCTGACGACGCAGATGGAGCCGAGGCTGCGGCACTCGGCGCCTTTGCGCCTCCCGATGGTGCAACCAAGTCCCCCGTCGGGGAAGCGCCGCTATCGTGTGTAGCTCCCCCACCTCCTCCCCCGCCACCGCCTCCGCCACCATCACCTCCACCACCGCCGCCGTGATCGCCCCCGCCACCTTGGGTGGGCTCAGGTATGTGGAGCGATTCCACAGGAGCAGGGGGGCGGGGCTCGACCTGATCGTTCCCGAAGGGGTTGGCGAGGGGATCGCCGTCGAACGGCCCGACCAGGACCGAAGTCCAGGTGGTGGGATTGGTCGCGGGAGTTGCCGTTCCAGAAAGGGCGGAGACCTCCGCTTGGTCACTACCACCCCCCGAACCACCGGAGCCGGACATCGGCAGCACCGGGTCAGAGATTGCCGTGGGACTTGGATCCTGAAAAATGCTGATGCCGTTGGTGCTGCCCGCACTGCTGCTGTCGGCAAACGCTGCGGCGAGCGGGTGGGCGATCTGGCCGGCGAGGGCGCTGTCGGGCAGGGAGAACAAGACCGTCCACAGCACTTCACCTGGGGCACGCCGGTCTTCAAGGGATTCGGTCAGGGGACGATAGGAAAGGGAATGTCCGGCCCGGCGTCGCGGAGCCGCACCGCGCAGCACGCCGATGGCACCCCCGATGCAGGCAGAGGCAAAGGTGTCTACAACGGGCTTGATCCAGCGCTTGAGGAACGCGAGGAAGTGGGACAGCGGACGCCGAGGCAGCGAGGGGAGAGGGCGCTTCAGAAGGGGCTCCTTCCAGGCAGAACGGTGCGAAAAAACGTACGACAGTGTACGCGATGGGTTTCGACGGTGACGTCGATGATTCTTGCTTCGTCCTCGTCACCCAAGAAGAGGATGATGGAGAACGATACTTCGTGAAACGAAAATTGAGGGGATTATCCGCAAGACGGGAGTGCTCGGCAAGGGGTGAGGTAAAAAATCCGAAGAAATTGTCGGGAAACAGCTGCCCTTCGGGCGGTCAGCAATCAGTCCGTCAACTAAGCCGCTGCGGCCCCAAGAGCCAAGAGGCGCAGACGCGAAAATCGCCTTCGGGGTAGAATCCCCCATGCGGGCAGACCGCCGGCCAGCGGTTGCGCGGCCGACCCGCCGCTACGCCAACTTCATCGCGATCTCTTCGTCAAGAATTTCGCGGACAGTCAAGGGAACGATCACCTTGCCGGTGTTCTTGAAGAACCCGCCGATCTCCGTGATGGCGCCCTCGGTGTAGTCGAACGACACGAAGAACCCCTTGGTTCGCCTCTCGCGCACCATCACGGCCTCGAAGGAGTCGATATCCGGCCTGCCGGCCTTGTCTGTCTGCTTGACCTGAACAGGATACCAAATATCCATAAAGTCAAATTCGCCCTGCTCCACCTTGGCGGCTTCGCCCGGCAGGGAGGCGACCGGGTAAATCTTGCCGTCGATGCCCTTGTCCCCCGTCTTCGTCTTGCTGGGGATGCCGCCGAGCGCGTTGACGGCCCAGTTCTGGAACTCGAAATGAGGCATCTTCCGCAACTGGTCCATGCTGCGCGGGAGGTCACGGACGACGAAGTGTTTCCCCTCTTGGAGTTTGCAGACCTTTTTCAGCCTCCCTGCCATGACACGGCAGGCGGTGGGCGAAATGTCGATCCCGATCCAGCGGCGCCCCAGTTTCTCGCAGGCGACTAGCGCCGTCCCGCAGCCACGGAAGGCGTCAAGGACGATGTCGTCCTAGTCGCTGCTCGCCTTGATGATGCGCTCCAGCAGCGCGACGGGTTTCTGCGTCGGGTAGCCGATCCGTTCTTGCGCCTGCGAGTTCAGCGGGGGGATGTCGATCCACACGTCATCGACCGGGCGCCCCTCCCTTTCGGCAAGATACCTCTTCAGGCGCGGCACGGCACCGGGGCTTGGCTGAATCACCAAACCCTCCTCGTAGGCTTTTTGCATCCTCTCCCGCGTCCAGCGCCAGGTTTTCGTGAAACCCAGAAACTCGTAAGTCAGGTTGGGGCGGTCGGGGTTGGGGTTATTCAGGTCGCCGAGCGTGTACCGTCTCCCGTCCGGGTCCACGCCGGAGTATTTCTTGCTCGTTTTCTCGTCCAGATTGTCCAAGTCATACGGGATGAAGGGCCGATTCCAGGCGTACTCCTTGCCGGCGGTGTAGTAGAAAATGGTGTCGTGGTTGTTCGGGTAGCCGCGGAACGCAAGGCTTTTCCCAGTGCTGCGCCGCCAGACGATCTCGCTGCGGAAGCCGTTCGGCCCGACAATTTGGTCGAGCATCACCTTGACGTAATGGCTCGCGTGCCAGTCGCAGTGGTAGTAAAAGCTGCCGGTCGGCTTCAAGACGCGGGCCAGTTCGACGCAACGCGGGCGCATGAAGTCGATGTAAGCCTTCGTGGATTCGTGGCGGTCCTCAAAGGCGCGCTTCTCCTTCGTCTCGCCCCAGAAGACTTCATAGTTGCGGTTGGAGTTGAAAGGCGGGTCGATGTAGATGAGGTCAACGCAGGCGTCCGGCATCTTGCGGAGCCTGGCGAGGTTGTCGCCGCAGTAGATGACCTGCGTATCGACAGACGGCGAGGGTTCGGCCGCCGGCTTGACGGCGAGCGGCTTCTTGGTCGGCTTGGGCATGGCTGTGCCGGTATCGGGTGTTTTCGCGCTGGTGCCTTCTCGTCATCGTCGCCCCTGTCCTCTGTCCAGCTGCAGGGCGCGCAGCTGCAACGAGTGTAGGTCAGTGCATCTGCGAGAGCAACACAAAAGCGGTTTGTCAAGCTCCGTAGCGGCGCGGCGCTAGTCGCTGCTCTCGTCCGTGTGATCCTGGCAGGCCCCCTCAACTCCACATCCCCCGCAAACACGCCAGGACAGCGTGCAAGAACTCGGCCACGCTCTCCGCCGTCTTGTGCCGCTTGTCCTCACCTTCGTCCGGCCCGAAGCGGACAGCCAGTTCCTCCGGACTGGGGGCGTCGGCACGCACCGGCTCGTTCAGCAGTTGCAACCACTGCCA
>DASPXY010000169.1:0-3215 GCA_035637055.1 Gemmataceae bacterium
CGGTTCCCTCCACCACCTCCTGCAGCCGCTGCTCCAGGAGATCGCGCACTTCGGGCACGAGGCTGCGCGCGGTGCCGCGCAAGAGCGCGGTCTGCGGAATGACGTTGTCGGTGTGGCCGGCCTGGAACACGCAGATCGACACCACCGCTGCCTTGAGCGGATCGACGTTGCGCGACACCACCGATTGGATCTGGTTGATGATCTGCGCGCCGACCAGCACCGGGTCGATGGTGAAATGCGGGCGCGCCGCGTGCCCGCCCTTGCCTTCGATGCGGATGGTGACCGTGTCGGCCGCCGCCATGATCGGCCCGGGCCGCGTCGCGAAGCGGCCGACCGGGAGGCCCGGATAGTTGTGCATGCCGTAGACCTCCTCGATGCCGAAGCGGTCCATCAGCCCGTCCTTCACCATGGCGCGCCCGCCGGCACCGCCCTCCTCGGCCGGCTGGAAGATCACGACCGCCGTGCCTGAGAAATTGCGCGTCTCGGCGAGATACTTTGCGGCGCCCAGCAGCATGGCGGTGTGGCCGTCGTGGCCGCAGGCGTGCATCTTGCCGGGGACCGTCGAGCGGTAGGGAACGTTGGTCTCCTCCTCGATCGGCAGGGCGTCCATGTCGGCGCGCAGCCCGATCACGGATTTGCCCCCACTGCGGGCCTGCTTGCTGCCGCGGATCACGCCGACGACACCGGTCCGGCCGATGCCGGTCACCACTTCGTCGCAGCCGAAGGCCTTGAGCTTCTCCGCCACCGTCGCGGCGGTGCGATGCACCTCGAACAGGATTTCCGGATGGGCATGGATGTCGCGCCGCCATTCGGCGACTTCCGGCTGGAGCGCGGCGATGCGGTTGACGATCGGCATGGGGTGAACTCCAGGGCGCGGCCCCGCGCGGCTTCCCATCATTGCGGGTTTCCCGCACCCTGGCAAATCGGAAAGCCCGTCGATCGGGCAACGCCGAGACCGGCGGGCGGTAAAGCGCAGCCCTGCCCTCGCACCCAATGACAAGGGCCGGCCGAATTCCCACATTCGACCTTCGGGCCCAGCTTCGGCCCCACGGCTATTGACCGTATGGGACGCGGCCCTTAACACGGCGCGCGAGGAGCCCGTAGCTCAGTTGGTAGAGCACTTGACTTTTAATCAAGTGGTCCAGGGTTCGAGTCCCTGCGGGCTCACCAAGTAAATCAAATAGATAGTTGTCTCGAATCTAAAAGGGTTCGCAGCTGCAAGGGTGAAAGCTGTACGACCGGGTGCTGATGATGATGCCGACCGCGCGAAGGTGGAAGCAAGTTGAACGACCTGATTGAACAGAACTTTGCTGTTTTCTTTCCGCTTTTCTTCGTGGCGCTTTGGCTGACGGTCAGCACCATTCTGGCGCTGCTATCGGGCTGGTTTGGGTTGATGGCGAAATATCCGGATCAAACTGTCGAGCCAATTCTACGAATCCGCGCTCAGTCAGGTACGATGCGGCTGGGCGTTCACATGAGGGGTATTTTGACTCTGAGTGTCTGCCCTTCCGGACTCCGGGTTGGAATGATGCGGGTTTTCGGACCATTTTGCCGGGACTTCTTTGTGCCCTGGCAAAGCATCGCAGTCATAAGAAAGACCATCCTGTTTTGGCCGGTCGCCAAACTTCAATTTGGTAACCCTGTGGTTGGAACGCTCAGCATCTCGGCCCACCTTGCGGACAAGCTGGCTCGCGCCGCCGCGGAGCGCTGGCCGGAGGCGGGGCCGTTCCCGGAAGAAAAGCGCGGCGATAGATTCCGCAGGCTGCTGGCCCAATGGGCGCTGGCCACCTGCTTCGCAGCACTGTTTTTTACTCTCGCCCCGCTGGTCTTTGCGCCTAGCGCAGCTCGCCCACCCATCTTGGTAGCAATTCTGTTCCCAGCAATCGTCTTTGGCGTTGTATTTATGGTGAGATTTCTTGCCGGAAGGGGCTGACGGCGTCCCGCCATGGTCGAGGTATCCCATTGGGCAGGCCGATGCATTATTTGATGGTGTCGGCCCTTCATTCCCAACTGGTCCGATGTACTCACTTCGCGTCCGAACACGTGCGCTCGAATGGCGACGAGGTCGTTTGCGTGTGTGGCCAGAGCGCAGCTTTGCCAGACGGCGGCTCATCCGTGGTCTTGGGTTCGAGTCCCAGCGGGCTCCCTGTGTGACTCGTCATGAACCGCTGTGATCCGAGCTTCATTCGCGGGCGCGTTAAGGGGAGGCTATGGCAATGGAGATGCGGACCTTCGGCCGGAGCGGGATGCGGGTCTCGATCCTGGGCTTCGGCTGCGGTGCGGTGGGCGGGCTGATGGTGCGCGGCGACCCCGCCGACCAGGAACGGGCCGTCGCCCGGGCGCTGGAAGCCGGGGTGAACTACTTCGATACGGCGGTGCAGTACGGCAACGGCGAGTCGGAAAGAAATCTCGGCCGCACGCTCAGGCAGCTGAAGCCCGTGAACGCGATCGTCAGCACCAAGGTGCGGCTGCCGGCCTCCGATTTCGGCCGCATCGGCGACGCCGTGGCCGCGTCGCTGGAGGCAAGCCTGCGGCGGCTGGGGATGGAGCGGGTGGACGTCTTCCACTTGCACAACGCCATCGCCGCCACGGCCAACGGCGAAGTGCTGACCGTCCGTCAGGTGCTGGACGAAGTGGTGCCCGCCTTCGACCGGCTGCGCCGGCAGGGCAAGACGCGCTTCCTGTGGCATCACCGCGGTCGGCGACACTGCGGCGCTGCACGACGCGATCGATGCGCGCGTCTTCGACAGCGCCCAGGTCAGCTACAACATGCTCAACCCCTCCGCCGCCACTGCGCTGCCGGCGAATTATCCGGCGCAGGATTATGCGCGGCTGTTCGACCGCACCCAGGCGGCCGGCGTCGGCGTGATCGGCATCCGCGTGCTCGCCGGGGGCGCGCTGTCCGGTTCGGCGGAGCGCCACCCCATCGCCAGCCCGCCGCCGATGCCGATCGGCTCGGCCCACAGCTACGGAACCGATCTGGCGCGGGCCCAGCGGCTGATGCCCCTGGTGGCGGAAGGATTTGCCACGACTCTGGCCGAGGCCGCGACCCGCTTCGCCATCTCCCACCCGGCGATGGGTACGATCCTGGTCGGCATCGCCACGCCGCAGCAGTTTGAGCAGGCGCTGGCCGCCGTGCAGAAAGGCCCGTTGCCGCAGGCCGCGCTCGACCGGGTGGCGGCGCTGCAGCAGGGGTTCGCCGGCGAGGCCCGCTG
>DASPXY010000170.1:0-5966 GCA_035637055.1 Gemmataceae bacterium
TGATCGACCACTTCCGCCGCCAGCAGGAGCGAACCTTCATCGCGCAGGAGTACATTCGCAGCCGCATTCAGCCGTGGGTGCAGCAGGTCTGCCCGGCGATGATCAAGGAGTGGTACGATCAGCACCCCAATGAGTTCCGCACGCTGGACAAGGTCAAGTGGCAGGACATCTTCATCGCGACGCCCAACCACGGTTCGGCGGCGGCGGCCCGTCGCGTGGCCGAGGAGATCGTGGAGCGCGTCAAGCGCGGGGACACGTTCGACAATTATCTCAAACTGGACGAGGGCGATAGCTGGAAGTGGCGTCAGGGCAATGGCAACGGGGAGCAGCGGCACGAGATCAGCCCGCCGGAACTGATGCCGTACCTGTTCGCGATGAAGGATGGTCAGGTCGGTCCCTTGGTGGAACTGAGCACGGGCTATCACGTGTTCCGGCTGCTCAAGCGTGAGGTGGCGGGACAGAAGCCGCTCGACGACAAGCTGCAAACAACCATCGCCGCAAAACTCAAGAACGAGATCGCCGAACGCGAGTACAAGCGGATCATCAAGGAGTTGAAAGAGCGGGCGGTGATCGTGATCGAGCCGGGCAGCCCCGGCGGTGACAAGGCGACACCGGTGAGCAGGTGACCGGAAAAGCCCACGGGCCGCAGCCCGTGGGCTTGCTTGTTGGTTACCTGGTCACCGGGGCAGTCGCCGACTGCGGCGCGGCGGCCGAGGTCAAGGGCGGGCCGTTCTGGCCGGTGGCGGCGTCGATGCGGCCAAGCAAGCTATGCAGATCCTTGCCGAGTTGTAGCATCTGCGTCTGCAGGGCATCGCGTTCGCCGGCCCGGGCGGTAACCTGCTGGCGGAGTTCGTCGCGTTCCTTGCTGACCAGTTCGAGTTGCTCCTGGAGTTGGCCGCGCTCGCGCTCGGCAGCGGTCAGGGTCTTCCGCAGGTCGTCGCGGGCGGCGACCGTGGCACGATAGTCCTCCTCAAGTTTGGCGTGCCGGGCTTCGAGGTCGCGCAGCCGCGCCGAGCCTGGCCCCGGGCTACTTCCTTGAGAGCAGCCCCACAGGCCCACCATGCCCACCGCGAGCACAACCAACAACGCCTTGTTGGCGCAATTCATCGCTGTACGCTCCTCTTGGGGCCAACGTGGCTGGCCTGTTGGCTCCTGCACGTTGCCGCTGTTGTTGTGAGATCGAGTTTGTTGGCGATCGTGGGAAATCGAGGCGCCCGCGGCGCGATCGCCCCGGTTTGTCCTGTTTGCCCAGCCACCGATCGCTGACAGAACCTATGTCGGCAAAGGAGTTGGGGGTACTTGAACACCCTGGCAAAAATGCGGTCGTCGCGGCCTCTGCACAGGATCTGCACGACGTTCGGGATTAGCGGCCGGACGGTGGGAAAAGAGGTGCGGCAGGGCAAGAATGGCTCAAGCCTGAGAGCGGCCGGACCGAATAGCTTTCCTCGTGTACTTGCGATTCCTGTGACAACCCCTCAGCCGCCGGTGGCATGATACAGTTCAACCGCCCGACCATCGGGGTCGCGCACGACCGCCCGGCGGCCCCAGGCCGTGTCCCGCGGCGCTTCGATGATGGGCGCCCCGACCGCCTGGAGAGAGCGGAACACGTCCTCCAACTTGGGAACGCTGAACCCGAGGCGGGTCGTCGCATTGGCGGGGTGGCCGGACGGCAACGGATAGACTTCAAGCACCACATTATCGAGCTGACCCGCGTAGTGCAGTGGCCCTTGACCGTGGCGTTCGGCGGCCAGAATCATGCCGAGGCACTCGTAGAAAATGCGGAGTTTATCGATCTCTTGGGTTTTCAATACCACCAAACGGAGCGAAACCTGTTGCTGTCGAACCAGCCATTCGTCTTTCAAGCCAGGGTCGGCGATCAGGTCGGCAACTACCTTCTCGATCAACGCCCGATCCAAGCGCTGCACAAACAGGTCAGGCACCTCCAGGTAAGCGCCGCGGAGGTGCTCCCCAGACTCCCGGCACTCCTGCACCGCGCGGGCCAGGAACTTGAAAGTCCACACATTCAGGGCATACTCCCTGCCATCGGCCAACTTGATCGACATGTTGAAACAGTCGTCTTCCGGGTCGTCGTCCTCCTTCGGCTCCCAGACCTCGAACTCCAACCACAGGTCGAAACCTTGCTCGGCCATTGTTCTCACTCCCCGATGATCTTGATCAACACGCGCTTGGGGCGGTGCCCGTCGAACTCGCCGTAGAAGATGTGCTCCCACGGCCCAAAATCGAGCTTTCCCTTGGTGATCGCCACGGCCTCGCGCCCGGCAGACGCGGGGCCTGCTCTGCAATTGACGGGTTGGCCTCTTTCATCCATGATAAGCTTCAGGCTGTCAGCGGGCGATACGCACATCCTGTGCAGGGTGAGGATCCTATGCCCCGCCTGTTTCGTGCCATGAAAGAAGGTAGCGGAGATGCGCCCGAAACGGGCTCAAATGCGAGGGCCGTTGGTGTCCGCCCTGGGATTGACGTGCAGGCGACCCTTGGTCACCAAACGGTTTATCCAGGTCAGGGTGGGATCTCGGTCAGTCCAGACGACCCGATGAACCTCCCTTCGTTCCGCCGGCCACAGGAGTTCCGCGGTACGGGAAAAGACCCTGTTTGGGAAATTGACGAGGGCCAATTAGGGCCGGATCTTTGCTACCGTCCCGACCCCGTTCGCCCCGGCCACGGCTTCATCGAACCCGCTCGACCGATGACGCTTGACGAGTATGAGCGTGCTGTCCTCCGGACCCGAGACCATTGGGACAAGGTCCAACCGCCAGCTGACGAAGGGAGTGCTGCCGATGCCACTTGACCCACGCATCCACGATGCCCTAAATAACCCCGCCCCCTTGAACCAACTGCGGGCGCTGGTCCGCAGACTCCAGGCGCAAGGCCAGGAGGAATCGGGCATTCTCGAACTGTTTGAGACGGCTCGACGCGAACTGCGTGCTGCAGGGCGAGACGCGGAGGAGGATCTTGTTCTGGAAGCGATGGATTTCCTGGTTGGGTGGTGCAGCCCACACATGAGCCTGGAGCCACAGAACCCGCCCTCCCCGCCAGCGAACGACGCCCCACCTGCGGTGCCTCAAGCACCCCCTACTCGCCGAGGATCTTGATCAACACGCGCTTGGGCCGGTGGCCATCGAACTCGCCGTAGAAGATCTGCTCCCACGGCCCAAAATCGAGCTTTCCCTTCGTGATCGCCACCACCACCTCGCGTCCCATAATTTGCCTTTTGAGATGGGCGTCGGCGTTATCTTCGCCGGTGCGGTTGTGGTGGTAGTGGTTCGGGTCGGGGTTGAACGGCGCCAGCTGCTCCAGCCATTTGCCGAAATCGTGATGCAGCCCGCGTTCGTCGTCGTTGATGAACACGCTCGCGGTAATGTGCATCGTGTTCACCAGGCAGAGCCCCTCCTTGACGCCACTATCGCGGATGGCCTCCGCTACCTGATCGGTAATGTTGACAAATGCCATCTTGGAAGGGATATTCATCGTCAGGTAGTGGGTGTGCGACTTCATGAAGGCACCTCGGTCCGTGGAAAGCGACCCGGCGCAGGCAGCGCCGGGTCGCAGGCAAATCCTTCGGTTATCCCTAGCCCACGCGTCACTTCGCCGCCAGCGCACGAATCTTGATGTTGCGATACGCGACCTTGCCGTGGTCGCCTTGCAGCAGCAGCGGCCCCGGCGCCGTCACGTTGCCGTCGAGAGCGCCGCCGGTCGTGCCGTCGATCTCGGCGTCGTCGATCACCTTCTCGCCGTTCCACACGAGCGTCACGCGCGCCTTCTGCGTCACCTTGTCCTTGGTGCCGCGCGCGCCGCGGAAGGTCACGTCGAAGCTCTGCCACTCCTTCGGCGGCTTCGCCATGTTCTTGGTCGGCGCGATGCGACCGTAGATGGCGCCGCACTGGTGCGTGTCCCACACCGCGACTTTCTTACCGTCCTTCTCGACGTACTTCGGCTTCGCGTTGTACGAGTTATCGACCTGGATCTCGTAACGCCCCTGCAGGTAGACGCCGCTGTTGCTCGTCGCCTGGAACTCGATGTGCAGCTCGAAATCGGTGAACTTCTGCTCGGTCAGCAGGTCGTTGCCGCCGTGCGGCTGGTGGCAGATCAACTCGCCGTCCTTCGCCATCCAGCCCACCGGGTTCGGGCCGGTCTCGCTCTTGGCGGTGCCTTTTTCGATCTCCTTACCCGTTTTATCGACGATCGCATCACGCCCGCCGACCTTCGCGACCTTGGCGCCGGCGATCGCCTTGCCGCTGGCATCCACAACTACCTTCTTCTTGCCCTCGATCGCAATTTTCGCGTCGGGCAGCGGCTTGCCCTTGGCATCGACGGCGACCTCCTTTTGATCGACCTTGGTCTTCTTGGCGCCGGGGACTTCCTTGCCGTTGCCATCGAAGTACCGCGTGATCGTGGCCTGTTGCTGGCGGAGCTTCCAGCCGTCCAGATCCTTGCCGTTGAAGAGGGGCACCCACCCCTTGCCCTCGCCGCCCTCGGCGGCCAGCCCGCAGGCCGCCAAGATCAGCAGCAGCCCCACCGCACGTCGCATCGTCATCGTTGTCCCCCCTCGCGGATAGATTTCGGGCGAACCGTCTTCGCAACACGGCGTCAGCCTAGCCGGCGCGACCAGAGTGGGCAACAAGATTCCCGCGGGGCCGCCGGTTGCGCCACAATTGAACACCTGTCTGAAAACCCCGCAGCCAAACGGAAACACCGCCAGCAGCAGCAGCAGCAGCGGGCGACCCAAGATTGACTCACTTCGTGACTTGTGGCACAATCTCGCCTCCCCGCTGCGGTTGGCACCAGATTCGCACTGAAACAACGACGGAACGTCGGAACCCCCTCTCCTTGCGAGAAAGGCTGACGCATGTCTGCAGCCCTCAGCGACGCCACCCCTTCTCTGCGAATCATCCACCGGCGAACCGTGACCGTCACCGTTCGCATCAAGGCCAGGCGGCCGAGTTTGCTCGACCCCAACTTGCAGGGCGATCCGTGGATTCAGCCCGGCCGCGACGGTACGCTAGCCCTGTGTTTCGATGCCTGGGAAATGGCTGCCGTCTCCGGCGTGGCGTTCGACGTCCCGGCGCTGAACGGCTGGCTTCACCACCTCCGCCATCGGCCCCCGCGGCGACGATGCGGCTGAGCGCTTGCGAAACCCCTCCCCCCAACCCCCTCCCCCCAACCCCCTCCCCTGCGAGGAGAGGGGGAGGAAGACCAACCGCCCTTCTTCTTCTCCCCCTCTCCTCGCAGGGGAGGGGGTTGGGGGGAGGGGTTCTTCGCTTACTCGCCGGTGGGTTGGGGACTCATAGGATGGCACTACGTCCCGCCACCCGAGTCCCCACGACCCGCGATCATGACCTTTCCCGATCCGCAACGTCTCGAAGCCGCCTATCAGACCGCCCTCGCCGCGCTCCTCGCCGAGCGCACGCCCGAAGGGCACTGGGTCGGCGAACTCTCGACCTCCGCACTCTCGACGGCGACCGCGGTCAGTGCCCTCGCGCTGGTGCAGAAGCAACTCGCCCCGCACAACCAACACGACGCCCTGATCGCCGGCGGCATCGCCTGGTTGGCCGCGCATCAGAACGACGACGGCGGCTGGGGCGATACCGTCAAGAGCTTCAGCAATATCTCGACCAGCATGCTCTGCCGGGCTGCCTTCCACCTCACCGGCACCGCGGGCCGCTACGCCGACAATCTGCGGCGCGTCGAGGATTACCTGGGCGAGCGCTACGGCCGGACGCCGGAAGAACTCGCGGAGGCCGTGCGCACTCGCTACGGCAAGGACCGCACGTTCTCGGTGCCGATCCTGACCACGTGCGCCCTGGCCGGGCTGGTGTCGTGGCAGGAGGTGCCGCCGCTGCCGTTCGAGCTGGCGTGCTTCCCGCAGTCGTGGTTTCGCCTATTACGGCTCCACGTTGTCAGCTATGCCCTGCCGGCCCTGATCGGGATTGGCCAGGCGATTTACT
>DASPXY010000171.1:0-6558 GCA_035637055.1 Gemmataceae bacterium
TCCTCAAGGTAGCGCATCCGCGTCGAGAGGGCGGACAGCGGGAACACGAGATGGACTTCCCCCTTCGTAGCCTGCTCGGGTGTGATGTCGTAGCGGTAGGTGTCGTCGAGGTTGAGCTGGGCGAATATCTCCTTCTGCTCCTTCGGAGCACGGAACTGGTCGAGCGTGGCAACGCCCTTGCCCTTCGGAGCCGGCAAGGGGACGCCAAGTTTCGGATCGAAGAGGTAAATGCCGCCGCCCTCCCCCGGCAGCAGCACGCCGGCGAGGCGGTAGTTCAGCGCTTCGGAGCCATCAGCCGGAAAGGCGATCATGCAGCCGTCGAGACCGAGTTGGTGCAGCAGCGCCAGGAAGACCAGGGCACGCTCACGCGAACCGCCGCGCCCTTCGGGCAGGACGAACTGCGGCGGCCGCAGGTCGCCGCCTTTTTCTTCGAGCAGCACCTGGCGCACCGTCCAGTCGAAGGCGACGCGGGCCTGGTGCAGGGCCTGCGCCGTTTTGTCCGCCGCGGTGGCGTCCGTGCGTTCGGGGAGGCGTAGGCTGCGGGCCGCATCGCGCAGGAGGAAGCAGAAAGCCAGGTGATGAGCGTCGAGCGGAGTGAAGCGGGGGTTATCGACCTCATTCATCTCATCCTCGTCCAGTGCGAGGCGTTCGGTCAGCAGTTGGCGGAACGCGGCGCGGTCGGGTGGGTCGAAGCGCGCCAGGGCGTCGGGCTGGTTGTTGAGGTGCTTGTTGACCAGCTCGAGCGCGGCGTAGTAGTCGGGTGGGTCCAGGGCCTTGCGGACGACGGCGCGCGGCGGGTCCAGGGGATCGTCGCCCGGTTTTTCCGGCACGTCGATCGTCCCCTGCCCGCTCCGGCTGCAGCCCGCGAAGGCACAACAACCCAGCAGCCAGCAGACGAGGACCCAACGACTAGGAGAGGGTAAGTTCATGGTGCTGCCTTCTTTCGTGGGGCGTTTCTGCCAGAGCGCGGCGCAAGCGCAGACAGCACTCGACCAGCGCGGGGAAATCGTCCAGGGCAATCATATTGGGGCCGTCGCTGAGGGCCTCGTTGGGGCGTGGGTGCGTCTCCAGGAACAGGCCGTCGCAGCCCGCCGCCACTGCCGCCCGGGCCAGATAGGGCACCATGCGCGAGTCGCCGCCGCTGCGATCCCCCAGCGCCGCTGGCATCTGTACGCTGTGGGTGGCGTCAAAGATCACGGGACAGCCGAGTTCTTGCATCCACGGGATGGAACGCATGTCGTTGACGAGCTGGCCGTAGCCGAACGTCGTGCCGCGCTCGGTCAGCAGCAACCGCCGATTGCCGACCTCGGCCATTTTCGTGACGACGTGCCGCATGTCCCAGGGCGCCATGAACTGGCCTTTTTTGACGTTGACCGCGGCGCCGGTGCGGCCGACCGCCTGGATGAGGTCGGTCTGACGCGCCAGGAACGCCGGCACCTGGAGGAGGTCGCACACCTGGGCGACGGCAGCGGCCTGGTTGGTCTCGTGAACATCAGTCGTCACCGGCAGGCCGGTGCGTTGCTTGACGGCGTCGAGGGTGCGCAGCCCTTCCTGCAGCCCGGGACCGCGGAACGACTTGCCCGAGGTACGATTCGCCTTGTCGAACGACGCCTTGAAGATGAGCGGCAACTCAAGGCGCGCCGCTATCCCACATAAGGTGTCTGCAATGTGTAGTGTGAGGTCGTGCGATTCGATGACGCACGGGCCGGCGATCCACAGGAGCGGATGCCCCGCCCCGCAGCTGACGGAACCGATGGCGACTTCGCGTGCCGTTGCCATATCAAGCCCTCCCTGGTTGTTGAATGGAACTACGAATGCCCTGAACAGACACAAAAACGGGAAAAGAGGCAAGAGCGATTGGCAGGCGAGATCCGCTATAATGAGGAGTTAGAGGCGACTCCTTTTTTCAGACAAGGGCGAGCGTCATGGTGCAGTTTGAAGGCGAGAAGGACTTTCCGCAGGCGCTGGCGGACGTGTACGCCAAGGTGAGCGACGCGCGTTTCCTGGTGCAGTGCATTCCGGACGCAACGCCGGTGAGCGCCGAGGCCGATCAGGCGGTGTGCAAGGTCCGGCCGGGCTTCGCCTTCGTGCGCGGCACGCTGACCGTGACGCTGACCATCGCCGAGCGCGTCGCGGAGAGCCTGGTGCGCATGACAATGCTCAGCAAGGGGATCGGCACGAGCAGCGACGTCGAGGCGGCGCTGACGCTGACGGCGAAGGATGGCGGCACGCACCTGCACTGGAAGGCAGAGGTGACTCGGCTCGGCGGGTTGCTGAAGGCGGTGCCGTCAGGCTTGATCCGCGGGGCGGCGCAGAAGGTGATTACCGACGTGTGGACGAACGTCGAGGCACAGCTCGGGAAATAAGGCAAGCCGGGCTTCCGTGGCGAGAGTGGCTCGTGGTAACCTGGAGGAAGGGGAGAGTGCGTTTCATCTCATTGCATTGCATGGTGACACCTCTCCTCCAGCAACACCGCGTCCGCTCTGCGCGCATTCGAGCGGTTCGCAGTCGCCTGGGATACGAACCCGAAGCGTGAGCGAGGCTTCAGTGAGCACCTCGCTCACGCTTCGGGTTCGTATCGTGCGCTCTCCGACCGTGAACCCGCTCGAGGAGCTACGGCTGCGACTATCCCCCTCCCCTGCCAACAAAACCCGACACCCTGGCGGGTTCTGTTCGGTGCGTTGTCGGTCCGCAACTCGCAACGCGCTGATGGACGGGTCGGCCACGACGCGGATCCAATCCGCGCGCGGCTGGCCAGCGCCCGTGCCCGCCTGCCTGGGCTCCTCACCGGAAATGGGGTAACTGGCCCGGCCCGTCTTCGGGAACTGCTTTGGCGGCTCGGGCTTCTTTTCGGGTTCGGGCTTCTTCTCGGGCGCGGGCTTGAGCAGATCGCGGCCGGGCAAGACCACCTTGACGTCAAGGTCGGGCCGCATTTTCTCAAGCATGGCCTTCAAGGCTTCGGCCAGGACAGCGGCGCTGCCCCCTGTGTCGAGGGTGAAGAGGCGCATGTTGGCGCCGCCTGAGGCGATACCGTCCTGGCCTTCGAGGACCAAGATGGTCTTCCGGATCTCCTGCACCTGTTGTTCCGTGCCGTACACGAGGACGCCGTGGCGGCCAACGTCGGCCTCGATGACCGGACCGTCATACTTGCCCTTCTCACCCGGGAACGCATACCACAGGAAGCTCGCCATCTTCTCCGCGTCGGAGACGCTCAGGGGAATGAACTCGGCCTTCCTCGTGAGAGCATTCTCCTCCTTGCCGGGCATGATTTCCCTGGCGATCCGAATCTGCATTTCCGGGCCAGCCCACACGGCGATGGTCGTACTGTTAATCGCCGAAACCTTCAAGTTGGCGGAGGATTTGTACGCTTCCTGGAGAATCTTGCTGATGCCCTCGGCATTGCCTCCCGAAACGGGATACATCTTCAAGAACGGCTGACCGACGGCCACCTTCTCTCGGCCTGTGTCAATGGTCTTCAGGATCTCCCTGGCCTTGGCGAGTTTGTCCGCTGGCCCGGTCACCAGCACGGTATTGGTGGCTTCGTCCACGGAAACCTTGTGGACGCGATACTGGATTTTCTTTTCTCCCTTTGGATTGCCCGGCGGCACCTCTTCCTTCTCCTCCCCGAGCAGGTGCTTCAATTGCTCGGCTGCCTGGCTTGCCAGCTGGTACTGGCACGGATACTGGAGGATCGTGTTTCGCCCTGTCTCGGGTCCACCACGCTCAATGGTCCGGATCGTCTCGTCGATATGCTTGAGGGATTGTACGGTGTCCTGGATGATGAGCCGATTCGACGATTCCAGGACCAGAACCTTGCCGAAAGGTTGCAGGAGCATTTTCTGGACTTCGGGGCCGACCTCGACAGCGTTCAACTTCTTGAGCGGGTAAACCAGTGAGACGACCTCACTATCGCCACGTTGGGCCAGGTCGTCCACCTCGATGCGCGGGAAACTGGGCAACTCTGTCTCCGACGGCAGGACCGTGAAGTGGTCCTTGTAGCGGATCAGAACCCATTTATCCCGCTGCAACTGCTGATTGATCAGGTCCACCACTTCCGGAAGAGTGTACGTCTGGGTCACGCCGTTCACGACGGGTGGGTTAAAGTTGAAAGACCCGGTGGGGAGTTTACTGCCCACGAGGGGGATCCCGAGCTGGTCCGACAGCCACTTGAGCACACCATCGTCACCCTGCCACGGCTTCTTGCCCATCGAAAAGGTGATGCGCTTCTCCGTAGCCCGCGGTTTGGCCATGCCAGCCTTTGACGTACCGACCGGTCCAGGACTGAGTCCCGTGGCTCCCTTGACGGTCCCCTGGGCGCTTGCGGAGATTGCCAGGGCGCTGCCGGCGAGCAGCGCCAGCCCCACGCCCCAGACGCAGCACCACGGTGTTCGTCGCATGTTCATCCCCTGTCGAAATGATCGGCCAGCGGCCGCTGTGTGGGCTTGCCCGGCTGCCCCTGGTATTCCGCCGGCGCAGGGTGCAATACCAACCTCTCGATGATACCCTAAATTCCAATTTCGGCAAACTCGGCCCAGGTTCTTGATGCCCGGCTCGCCCAATGCCGCGTTTTCCCTCAAGCCCACTGGCTTGCCGTCAAAGCCCGTCCTCAAGGTGCGCTGCCGCGGGCGCCGCCAAGGACACGAACCGTGAGCGCAAATGGGCCGGTGCCATTGCCATTGATGCTCGTCGCGATGACGCGATAGATTCCGGTCGTGGCCGCCCGATGGACAATGCGCGCGTCCAGGTTACCGCCGCTGTCATCGTCCCGGGCCAGCACCTCGCCCTCGGGGCCTTCCAGATAGAGATAAGCGTCAAATGCCCGGCTCTTATGATCGATTTGGTAGGTTTTTCCCGCTTCGAGCCTGATGGTCAGTATCTTCGCCAACCTCTTCGACCGGTACTGTTCATCGGTCGCCTCTTCGAGGGCGCCCGTGTAGCTGGCCTGGCCTTTTACAAGTTTCAGGCGAAGCCCTTTTTCCTCAGGCGGAAGGACTTCTTCCCTGGTGATTAAGCCGTCATCGTTCAGATCGAATTTGCGAAACTCTTCCAGCGTTTTGCCCCCGGCCAGCCATTCCCGAAGCGAGACCTGGCCATCGTGGTTCGTGTCGAGAGCTTCAAACCACGGCGGCAGGCCCTTCGGCAGGGTGCCGCTGGTGGGTAGTGTGCTCACCGAGAGCGAAAACGCGCCGGTCCTGAAGCCGCCCTGGCTCGTTGCGATGAGGCGGTAGGTTCCAGTCACAGTCGCCCGATGGACAATGCGCGCCGCTCGGCCATTGCCGCCGCTGTCATTCCTGTCCAGGATTTTGCCGTCCGGACCTTCCAGAACCAGAAAGGCGAAATACACCTGGCTTACTTGCTCGATTTGATACGTTCTTCCTCCCTGCAAGCGAATGGTGAGGATTTTGAAGGACTTCTTGCCGTGGTACCTTTCGTCGGTTGACTCTTCGACGTTGCCCTGGTAGCTCCCCTGGCCATTGACAAGTTTCAGGCGGTTCGCGTCTGCGACAGGCCCGAGGACTTCTTCTGCGGTGATTAAGCCGTCATCGTTCAGATCGAATTTGCGAAACTCTTCCAGCGTTTTGCCACCTGCCAGCCATTCCCGAAGCGAAATCTGGCCATCCTTGTTGGTGTCGAGAGCTTCAAACCACGGCGGCAGGCCCTTCGGCGGGGTGCCAGCGACGCAGTCAATCGTCGAAGCTGTGCAGAGAATCAGGATCGAGGTTCCCAGGGAAACAAACACAACGGTTTGGAATCGACGCATGGCAAACACGTTGTTTGAGGATTTACCCAAAGAGCGTTCCTTCCGCGTGGTTGCGCATCGTTCGCGTTCTGTCGGCGAGCGGCGCGGCGTCAGCCCGCCGGTAGCGTTCTGGCGTTCTGGCGTTCTGCGTTCGCACCGGCGGGCTGACGCCGCGCCGCTCGCCGACGATTGAACAACAGCTCCGTTGACCAGGCATTCGTGCTTTGAGGTACGGAGTTGTCCGGAAGTTCTACCTGGATCTGCCCGGCGGCGCCCGAGCGGTTGTCGAAATCTTCGCTGTCACCGGGAAAAACCCGCATTGTCCCGCCAGGGCCACCCCGCGACCGTCAACGACAGTATTACGAAGTAATCCTTTCGGAAGGTTCGCCAGGCTCCGGTGGAAGTCAGCGTGTCGCGTCTGTCTGTTCGCCGTCGCGCTTGCGGCCGCTGGAATCCGCGCCGAAATGTTGGCGCAGGCAAACGCTGAAATGGGTTTGGGCTTATTTATACGCCTCGTATTCCTTACCCAGCACGGCGGCGGCCACCTTCAACTTCAAAATCTCGTCGGTCCCCTCATAAATGCGGCATACACGCACGTCCTGTAAATGCCGCCCGGGCCGATACAGGGTAGACCAGCCGCGGCCGCCGAACACTTGTACCGCCCGGTCCGCCGCGTCCCAGGCGGCATTCGCGGCGAACAGCTTCGCCTGCGCCGCCAGCAAGTCGGCACTCGCGCGCAACTCCGCGTTGCCAGGCTCCGCGGCGCTGGCGTCCTTGGCCTGAGCCGCCTTCATCACCAGTGCGTCGCTTGCCAATCG
>DASPXY010000172.1:0-2336 GCA_035637055.1 Gemmataceae bacterium
CTTGTTCGTAGTACCGCCTTTAGGCGGCTTGACGTCAAGCCGCCTAAAGGCGGTACTACGAACAAGAGGTCGCTTGTCCCTGCACTAGTGGCTAGTGGTGCGTCACTCTTCAAATTTCGGGTAGGACGGGTCTCCCGACCCGTCTGGGACGGCTCTCCTGAGCTGTCCTACCCGAAAACTAAGCCGTGACCAACCACTAGTGGTGCGTGAAGAGAAGGCAATCCCTCTTCACGAACCACTAGCCACTAACCACTACTTGAAGATCACGACAACTGCCACAGCAGCATTTTCAGGCTGTCGCCGAGTTTGCGATTGACGCCCAGCGCCGCCGACGGCTCGTAGCCGCAGTGCATCATGCAGTGCTCGCAGCGCGGATCCTTGCCGTAGCCGTACTTCTCCCACGGCGTGTTGTTCATGAGATCGTCGAAGGTCGCGTGATGCTCGTCGGTGATGAGGTAGCACGGCCCCTTCCAGCCCTTGATGTTGCGCGTCGGATTGCCCCAGGCGGTGCAGGTCAGCTCGCGCTTGCCGCTGAGGAACTCCAGGTACACCGGCGACGACGCCATGCGATACTTCCGCAGCAGCCCTTCGGCCTCCTTGAACTTGGCGCGGACGTCGGTGCGCGTCATGAAAATCTCGGCGGCAGCATCGGGGTTGGTATCGTGGACCGCCTTGTAACCGTACGCCGGCGCCAGCATGAAGCCATCCACGCCGAGCCGCGTCAGGTACGCGAACAGGGCGTCGAGTTCGGCCATGTCGGTGTCCTTGAAGACGGTCGTGTTCGTGCAGACGAGGAACCCCGCCTTCTTCGCCGCCTTGATGCCCTCGACAGCAGCGCGGAAGACGCCGTCACGCTCGACGGCGCGGTCGTGCGTCTCTTCCAGACCGTCGAGATGGACGTTGAAGAAGAAACGCGAGGTCGGGCGGAACTCGTGCAGCTTCTTCTGAATGAACATGCCGTTGGTGCAGAGGTAGATGTGCTTGCGGCGTTTGAGGAGTTCGCGGACGAGCTTGCCGATCTCGGGATAGATCATCGGCTCGCCGCCGCAGATACTGACGATCGGCGCGCCGCACTCCTCGACGGCGCCGAGGCACTCCGCGACGCTCAGTTTCTGCTTGATGGTGCTTTCGTACTCGCGAATGCGGCCGCAGCCGGTGCAGGTGAGGTTGCACGCGTGCAGTGGTTCGAGCATCAAGACCAGGGGGAAGCGTTTCACCCTGGTCAGCTTTTTGTGGGCGATGTAGCCCACCATCGTCGTCGTCAGACTCAGGGGAAAACGCATACACTCTCCTTTGTAGGTCAGGCTTTCCAGCCTGACTGTTGTGGCACGGTCTCATGACCGTGCCACCTGACCTGACCGCAGGTCTCCCGCTACTCCTGGAGACCTGCGGTCAGCAGAGTGGCACGGTCAGGAGACCGTGCCACAACGAGCAGTGATGTCAACCCGCAAAAGCCACTTGCGGGACGAAGTGAGGTTGGGCTCCGTTAGCGCTCGTCCCGCTCAGGCCCAACTCGCGCTCGCGACCCGTCGCCCGAGCATACCGCGCCAGGGCCATCAGCGGGAAGTACAGTCGATACATGTGATACTTGAGATAGAAAACCTTCGGAAAACCGGTACCGGTGAACTGGTCTTCGTGCCAGTTACCATTGAGTTGCTGCGTCGCCAGCAGGTACTCGATGCCGGCCTCCACTTCGCGGCTCGCGGCCTCGCCGGCGGCGATCAGGCCGAGGAGGGCCCACGCGGTTTGCGAGGCGGTCGCCGGTCCGATCCCCGCCAGCGCCGGGTCGTCGTAACTGCCGCACGTCTCGCCCCAGCCGCCGCTCGCTTGCTGCGTCTGCTTGAGCCAGGCGACCGCCCGCCGCACCAGCGGCCGGCTCATGTCGTAGTCAGCCGCCTGCAGTCCGCACAGCACTTGCCAGGTGCCGTAGAGGTAGTTTACGCCCCAGCGGCCGATCCAGCAGCCGCGCGGATCTTGCGTGCGCTCGATGAACGCCAGCGCCCGGTCTACCTGAGCATGGCCGACGCGAACCCCGAACTGCCCCAGCGCCTCCAGGGCGCGGGCAGTGATATCCGGACAACTCGGATCGAGCATGGCGTTATGATCGGCGAAGGGTACGCGGGTGAGGACTTCGCGGTTGATGTCGCGGTCGAACGCCGCCCAGCCGCCGTCGCTGTTCTGCATGCCGAGCAGCCAGCGCAGGCCGCGTTCCGCGGCAGCGATGGGATAGCGCGTCGCTGCGGGTTGGAGGTGGCCATTCGCCTCGCCGGCACGCCACGCGACGCCCGAGCGCGCCAGTCCCATCAGGACCATCGCGGTGTCGTCGGTGTCGGGGT
>DASPXY010000173.1:0-6238 GCA_035637055.1 Gemmataceae bacterium
TTACAGCGGGCGCAAGAAGAAGCATTGCGACAAGAACGTGGTCATCGTCAACACCCGGGGGAAGCGGATTGACTACCTGAGCCAAACGTACCCAGGCAAGACGCATGACAAAAAGATAGCCGATGAGGAAGGGATCTCCTACCCGCCGGAGGCCACCTTGTACAAGGATACAGGATTCCAAGGCTATGAGCCGGCAGTGAATAAAACCTGCCAGGCGAAAAAAAAAGCCACCCCGAGGAGAACTCACAGAGGCCGAGAAGCGAACCAACCGGAAGTTGGCACAGATTCGGGTCAAAGTGGAACATGATCTCGCAGGGGTGAAACGCTCTCGCATCGTTAAGGATGTGTTGCGCAATACCAAGGACGGTGTGTCAGATGCAGTCATGGAAGCGGCCTGTGGACTGCACAACGTTCGAGGCGAGAACCGTAAGCGGCGGCTCAAAACCTAACGAAAACCTTATTCCCGAAAAAGTCTATTGTATGCGGAAGCACGCGGTTTCGCTAGGCGCTTTGCGGCTCCGCTTTCCCTGCTTTGGAGGGATGAACGGCGAACCGATGGATCACCACCGTCGTGAACGGAATTTCCAACTCGACGCCGGAGCTGAGGAGGATGCGATGCAGGAATGGCCCTCGCCTCTCGGAGCCAATGTCCACCTCATCGTATAGCCAATGCTCCCGGAGTTTGGAGAACGGCCAGTCATCCGGGGCGGGATCCTCGCGGATGCGGTCCCACAGGCAATAGATCAAGGACACAACATCGCCACCGAGCCTGACTGACACGATCGCGACAGCCGACCAGAGCGCGATGGGAAGCGGGAAAGGAAACTCGGGAAAAATGAACGGAGCGCCCGGCTGGATTTCTTCGGTACGCGAGAGTATCTCCGCATCGTGGAGGTTGAGATCGGCCAACTTGCTGACGTTCGAGGGCATTCGGTCACGCAAGCCATCCCGGTGCTGGCGATACTCCTCAAGGGCCGTTTCCCAGGCTTGCTCGGCGCGGTCAGCCTCGGCATCCTCCGCCGAGTTAAACTGCTGATAGAGTTGTCGTGTGAAGTAGCGCATGGGTGTCTCATGAGACCGAGGCCCGGCGATTCGAGGTTTCGTAGAACGTATGGCCTTCCGGTGGCCGCGGGTCCGGTTGATAGTGAGGTAGCGCGTAGGGGCCTTCGTTGAGGTGTGGCGGGCAGCGCTTCGCCGTCCCGTTGGCGCCTGTCTCGATCTGGCCAGCCAGGCCACGGTTGGCATGGTGATCCGACCCGCACACCACCACGTCTTCCCCGGCCTTTCGCCGCGCCTCCGCCTGCGCCTGGTCGATCTGTGCGCCTCGGGTGACGCGGCCCATACTCCCACGGGTGGCCTCGAAGATCTGCGGGGGTTGTGGTGGCACCACGGCCGCCGGCTTCTTTTTCGCCATCCCCCATGCTCCCCCGCCGCAAGGGTCTACACTGGATCCTCACACTCCCGCAGACACCCGCCCAGGCGACACTGCCAGTAACGTACCCTCTCCGTTGTTCACGTTCAAGGGAGCGCCACGGAAACCCGACGACACGCCGGCTGGACGTGGTACAATCACCTCACCCAGCACGTCCGCCGATCGAGGTCCGTTCATGGAGCGCTACGTCTGCATTCACGGCCATTTCTACCAGCCCCCGCGCGAGAATGCCTGGCTCGAAGCCGTCGAGCTGCAGGATAGCGCCTACCCCTATCACGACTGGAACGAACGCCTCACCGCCGAGTGCTACGCCCCCAACGCCGTCGCCCGTATCCTCGACGGCGAGGGCCGCATTGTTCGCCTCGTCAACAATTACGCTCGCATTAGTTTCAACTTCGGCCCGACCCTGCTGGCCTGGCTCGCCGACAACAGCCCCGACGTTTACCGCTCCCTCCTCGAAGCCGACCGCGAAAGCCAGCAGCACTTCTCCGGCCACGGCTCGGCCCTGGCCCAGGCGTACAACCACCTCATCCTGCCGCTGGCGAACCGGCGCGATAAACGCACTCAGGTTCTCTGGGGCGCTCGCGACTTCGAGCACCGCTTCGGCCGCAAACCCGAGGGGATGTGGCTGCCCGAAACGGCGGTCGATCTGGAAACCCTCGACGTGCTCGCCGAGTGCGGCATCCGTTTCACAATCCTGTCGCCCTACCAGGCCGGCCGCGTACGCGAACTCGGCGACGAAACCTGGCAGCCCGTCGCCGGCGGCCACATTGACCCGACGCGGGCGTACGTCCAGAAACTGCCTTCCGGCCGTAGTATCAATCTGTTCTTCTACGACGGCCCCATCTCGCGCGCCGTCGCCTTCGAGCGCCTGCTGGCCCGCGGCGAACAGTTTGCCGCTCGGCTGCGCAGCGGCTTCAGCGAGGGCCGCGACTGGCCGCAACTCGTCCACATCGCCACCGACGGCGAAAGTTACGGGCACCATCATCCGCACGGCGACATGGCTCTCGCCTACGCCCTGCAGCACCTTGAAGCCGACGGCACCCGCCTGACCAACTACGGCGAATTCCTCGCGAAATTTCCGCCGACTCATGAGGTCGAGATCCTCGAAAACACCTCCTGGAGTTGCAGCCACGGCATCGAGCGCTGGCGCAGCGACTGCGGCTGCAACTCCGGCCGCCCCGGCTGGCATCAGGCCTGGCGGGCGCTGCTGCGCGAATCCCTCGACTGGCTGCGCGACTCCCTCGCTCATTGCTTCGAGCAGCACGCCGTCGCCTTCCTCAAGGCCCCCTGGGCGGCGCGCGACGATTACCTCGCCGTCATCCTCGACCGCTCGCCGGACAACGTCACGGAGTTCCTCCACCGGCACGCCGCGAAGGAACTCGACAGCGCCGAGCGTGTCACCGTGCTGAAACTGCTGGAGCTGCAGCGCAACGCCCTGCTGATGTACGCGAGCTGCGGCTGGTTCTTCGACGATATTAGCGGTCTGGAAAGCGTGCAGGTCATTCAGTACGCCGCCCGCGCGATCCAGCTCGGCCGGCAGCTCTTCGGCCACGACTTCGAGAGGCCGTTCCTCGAACGGCTGGCGAAGGCGCCGAGCAACCTGCCCGAGTACGCCAACGGCCGCAGCGTCTATGAAAAGCTCGTGCGGCCGGCCATGATAGGCTGGGAGCAGGTCGGCGGCCACTACGCCGTCTCGTCGCTGTTCGAGGCGTATCCCGAGAAGGCGCGCATCTACTGCTACACCGCCGAGCGCGAGGACTACCGCCCCTACGAGGCCGGCAAGGCAAAACTCGTCGTCGGCCGCGCTCGCGTCACCTCGGAGATCACCGGCGAAAGCGCCGTCCTCAGCTTCGGCGTGCTGCACTTCGGCGATCACAACGTCAACGGCGGCATTCGCGCCTATCAGGGAGAGGAAGCCTACGAAAATCTGACGGGCAAGCTCGCCGCAGCCTTCACGAAGGCGGACTTTGCGGAGATCATTCGTCTGATGGATCGCGGCTTCGGCGCCTCGACCTACTCGCTGCGCTCGCTGTTCCGCGACGAGCAGCGGCGCATCATCAAGCGTGTGCTGGCGCCGACGCTGAGCGAGGCCGAAATGATCTATCGCCGCCTGCACGAGCAGCACCTGCCGACCCTGCGCTTCCTGGCGGACCTGCACGCCCCGCTGCCGCGCGCCTTCCAGAGCACCGCCGAGTTCCTCATTAACATCGACCTGCGCTGGGCCGTCAGTGACGACGAGCCCAACCCCGAGCACGTCCGGCATCTGCTCAAAGAATCGGCCGCGTGGCAGGTCAAACTCGACACCGCCGGCCTGGCGTACAAGCTCAAGATGACCATCCGCCGCATGGCCGAACGGCTGCGTGTGTACCCCGGCGACCTGGCCGTGCTGCGCAACTTCGACGGCATCGTCGGGCTGGCCCAGGGGCCGCCGTTCGAGGTCGATCTGTGGCACGCTCAGAATGTCTACGTCGAACTGTTACGGACTGCGTGCCCGGAGTTTCTGGAGCGCGCCGCCGAGGGCGACGACACCGCGCGCGCGTGGCTGAACCACTTCGCCGCGCTGGGCGAGCGACTTGGCGTGCAAGTGGCGGAACTGAAACGGACTGTCACACGCGTCAACGAAACACCGACCGTGCAGCAAATGGTGCGCGAGATCTTCCTGCGCCGCCACACTCCGCTCGCCACCTACCGCCTGCAATTCAACCGCACCTTTCCGTTCGCTGCGGCCCGTACACTCGTCCCATACCTGCACGAGTTGGGCGTCACCGACATCTACGCCTCGCCGATCCTCAAGGCGCGCCCCGGCAGCACCCACGGCTACGACATTTGCGATCATAGCCAGATCAACCCCGACCTCGGCGGTGACGCGGAGTTCGACGCCCTCGCCGCGGCCCTGCGCGAACACGGGATGGGGCTAATCCTCGACATCGTGCCGAATCACATGGGCATCGGCGACAACAACCCGTGGTGGGTCGATGTGCTGGAGAACGGCCCCAGTTCGCCGTACGCCGCCCACTTCGACATCGACTGGCACCCCGCCAACCCCGACCTGGAAAACAAGGTGCTGTTGCCGGTCCTCGGCGATCAGTACGGCGCCGTGCTGGAGAAGGGCGAGTTGCGCCTCCACTACGACGAAGGCGCCTTTTTCCTCTCCTATTACGACACAAAGTTGCCCATCGCCCCCGAAACCTATCGCCCCGTCCTCGAATATCCGCTCGACGACCTGACGAAGAAGCTCGGCGCGGAGCACCCGCACCTGCAGGAACTGCGCAGCATCCTGACCGCCCTGAGCTACCTGCCACCGCGCACGGAATTACCGCCGGAGAAGCGCGAGGAACGCCATCGGGAAAAAGAGATCGTCAAACGGCGTATTGCGGCTCTCACCACGGCCAGCGCTGAGGTCAAGGCCGCCATTACCACCGCCCTCGCCGCCTTCAATGGCCAGGCGGGCAACCCTCCCGGCTTCGATTTGCTCGACGCCCTGGTCAACGCTCAGTCGTACCGGCCGGCCTACTGGCGCGTCGCCGCCGAGGAAATCAACTATCGGCGCTTCTTCGACATCAATGAGTTGGCCGCCATCCGTGTCGAGCGGCCGGACGTCTTCCAGGCGACGCACCAGGTTGTCTTTCGCCTGCTCGCCGAGGGCAAGGCGCACGGCCTGCGCATCGACCACCCCGACGGCCTGTGGAACCCGGCGCGCTACTTCCGCCAGCTGCAGGAGAATTACGTCCTGCATCGCTTTTCGCGGTGGATGGTGGATGGTGGATGGTGGATGGAGAAGAAAGAAGAAGCCCTCTCTTCACCATCCACCATCCACCATCCACCATCCACCGGTCTGCAACAGGCAGTGTCGGCCCAGCTGGCGGCTTATCTGGAGAAAGAGCCGGCGCAATGGCCGTCCTGGCCGCTGTATGTCGTCGCCGAGAAAATCCTCGGCGAGAATGAACCGCTGCCGCGCGACTGGGCGGTCTCGGGCACGACCGGCTACGACTTCCTCAACGAAACCGGCGGCCTGCTCATCGACCGCAGCCGCCGCGAGCGCTTCGACGCCTTGTACAATCGCTTCACCGGCGAGGATCACGACTTCGGCGCTCTGGTGAGTGGCTGTCAAAAGATCATCATGCAGTCGTCGATGGCGAGCGAAGTGATCTCGCTCAGCCATCAACTCGACCGCATCAGTGAGCGCAATCGGCGTTACCGCGACTTCACACTGAACAGCCTGACCGTCGCGATCCGCGAGATCATCGCCGCGATGGCCATTTATCGCACCTACATCACCGGGGCCGACGCCGTTTCGCCGCGCGACCGGCTGTTCATCGAGCGCGCCGTGGAGCACGCCCAAAGCCACAACCCGCGCGTGGCGGAGGCGGTCTTCGACTTCGTCCGCGACACGGTGCTGTTGCGCAACGTCGGCGACTTTCGAGAGGAAGATAGGCCGCAACTCCTCGACTGGGTGATGAAGTTCCAGCAGCTGACCGGGCCGGTACTGGCGAAGGGGCTGGAGGACACCGCGTTCTACGTCTACAACCGGCTGGTGGCGCCCAACGAGGTCGGCGGCGCCCCGGAACGCTTCGGCGTGACGGTCGAGGAGTTCCATCGTCACAACAGCGACAGGCGGCAACAGTGGCCGCACTCGATGCTGGCCACGTCGAGCCACGATACCAAGCGCAGCGAGGATGTGCGTGCCCGCATCGCCGTGCTGTCGGAACTGCCCGACGAGTGGGAGGCAGCCCTGCAGCGCTGGGCCCGCCTGAACGCCTCCAAGAAGACGCTCGTCGAGGGCAAGCCGGCGCCCGACGCCAA
>DASPXY010000174.1:0-3618 GCA_035637055.1 Gemmataceae bacterium
CAGGGCAGCCCGGACCCAGTCAAGCACAGGCCGCGGCGAGAAAACCCCTCCCCCCAGCCCCCTCCCCGCAACGGAGAGGGGGAGAAGAAGAAACGCCGCTTGGCTTGCTCCCCCTCTCCTCGCCGGACCCAGTCAAGCACAGGCCGCGGCTAGAAAACCCCTACC
Organism: Gemmataceae bacterium; assembly: GCA_035637055.1. Taxonomy (GTDB): domain Bacteria; phylum Planctomycetota; class Planctomycetia; order Gemmatales; family Gemmataceae; genus DASPXY01. Next base: position 166 of record DASPXY010000174.1, read on the forward strand.
CCAGCCCCCTCCCCGAAACGGAGAGGGGGAGAAGAAGTGATGCTGGTTGGCTTGCTCCCCCTCTCCTCGCCGGACCCAGTCAAGCACAGGCCGCGGCGAGAAAACCCCTCCCCCCAGCCCCCTCTCCTCGCAGGGGAGGGGGTTGGGGGGAGGGGTTTCGCTCAGGCCGCCGCCGCATATATCAGGGAGTGGTTCGGCGCACTGATTGAAGTCCCACACTCCGAGGCTCACCATGATGCCACTGTCGCGCCTGCTCGTTCCGCTCGCGTTGTTGTTGACGGTCTTCTTGCCGGGTGCCGCTCGCGCCGGCGACAAGAAGCCCGCGCGGCCCAATATCCTCTTTATCATGAGCGACGACCACGCCAGCGCCGCCATCGGCGCCTATGGCTCCTGGCTCAAGGACGTCGTCCGCACGCCGAACATCGACCGCCTCGCCAAACAGGGCATGCGCTTCACCACCACCCTCGTGACGAACTCGATCTGCACGCCCTGCCGCGCCGCCATCCTCACCGGCAAGTACAGCCACAAGAACGGCGTCTACACCCTGCAGGATCCCCTCGACCCGAAGACGCAACACGTCGCGGCGCTGCTCCAACGGGCCGGTTACCAGACCGCCATCTTCGGCAAGTGGCACCTGCACACCGACCCGACCGGCTTCGATCACTGGAACATCCTCCCCGGCCAGGGCCGCTATCACGACCCGATCATGCGCGCCAAGGACGGAAAGAAGATGGAACACAAGGGCTACGCCTGTGACGTCACCACCGACCTGACGATTCAGTGGTTGAAAAAACGCGACAAGGATCGGCCGTTCCTGGCGCTGTGTCATTTCAAGGCGCCACACAGGCCGTGGGATCCGGCATCCCGCTTTGCCAAGCTTTACGAGAACACCAAGATCCCCGAGCCGCCGACGCTCCTCGACGATTACAAGAACCGCTCGAAGGCAGCCGCCGAAGCGACGCTGAAAATCGGCGAGAACAACAACAAGCGCGACCTGGGCGAAGATCCGCCGAAGGGCCTCGATCGCGACGGTCTGCGTCGTTGGGCCTATCAGATTTACATGAAGCGCTATCTCAGTTGTGTCGCGGCGGTGGACGAGAACGTCGGCCGGCTGCTGGCGTTCCTCGAAGCGGAAGGGCTGGCGGACAATACGATCGTTATTTACACCTCCGACCAGGGCTTTTTCCTCGGCGAGCACGGCTTCTACGACAAGCGTTTCATGTACGAGCCGAGCCTGCGCACGCCGCTGATCGTTCGCTATCCGGGTCATATCCCAGCCGGCAAGGTCAACGACGACATGGTGCTGAACATCGACTTCGCGCCGACGTTCCTCGACTATGCAGGGCTGAAAGCGCCGGCGGACATGCAGGGCAAGAGCATCCGTTCGATCCTGCAGGGCAAGACGCCGAAGGACTGGCGCACGTCGATGTACTATCGCTACTGGATGCACCTCGCCGACCACGGCGTACCGGCGCACTACGGCATACGCACAACGCGCTACAGCCTGATTTACTACTACGGTCAGCCGCTCGGCATGAAGGGCGCCCTCAAGCGGCCGACCGAGCCGGAATGGGAGCTGTTCGACCTGCAAAAAGACCCTCAGCAGATGCGCAATGTCTTCAACGATCCGGCCTACGGTCAGACAGTGCGCGAGTTGCGGGCGGAACTGGACCGACTGCGGAAGGAAGTGGGCGATAATCGGTGAGGTTCCTGGCCACGACGACACAAGCCCGGAGCGCCAGCGCCGGGACGGTAGCAGGCTACCGTCCCGGCGCTGGCGCTCCGGGCTTGTCTGTCCCGGCGCTGGCGCTCCGGGCTTGTCTGTCCCGGCGCTGGCGCTCCGGGCTTGTGTGGTGTATGTCCCATCGCTGGCGCTCCGGGCTTGTGTCGTCGTGGGCGAAGCCCCTACTGCGCCCGCGCCGAGTGCAGCGGAACGGTCATCAGCCCGTACTTTTTCATCTTTTTGTAGAGCGTAACCCGGCTAATCCCGAGCGCGTCGGCAGCGCGGGAACGACTGTAGCCGTTGTTGATCAAAGCCCGCTGGATGACGTTGCGCTCGATCAGGTCGCGCTGATGGTGCAGCGAATCGCCGTTCGTTGGGCCCTCGGCGCTGCTGAGCGCCGCATGATCCTGCACCGGCTGCGGGAGATGCTGTAAGAGCAGTTCCGGCCCGGTGCTCACCAGAACAGCGTGCTGCATCACGTTCTCCAGCTGCCGGATGTTGCCCGGCCAGGGGAATACTTCCAGGGCAGCGAGCGCCTCGCCACTTACATCAAAGAGATCCTTGTTGAACTTGCGGTTGAAACGCGCCGCCATGCCGCGCGCCAGCGGTGCGATGTCCTGGACACGCTCGCGCAGCGGCGGCAGGTGGAACGACATCACGTTCAGGCGAAAGTAAAGGTCCGGCCGAAACTTGCCGCGCTCGACCGCCTCCTCCAAGTTCAGGTTGGACGCCACCACCAAACGGGCACTACACGTCTGCGTCTCGATACTGCCGACCGGCTCGAACTCGCCCGTCTCGATCACGCGCAACAGCGTCGCCTGCTGCTCCAGGCCGAGCGTGTCGATCTCGTCGAGCAGCAGCGTGCCCTCGCCGACGGCGGCGAACTTGCCCACCTTCGGCCGATCGGCGCCGGTGAACGCCCCCTTGACGTGGCCGAAAAACTCGCTCTCGACGAGGTTGGCGGCAATGGCGCCGCAAGGGACGGTCAGGAAACGATGCTCCCGCCGCGGCGAATACTCGTGGATCAGCCGGGCGATGAAGGTCTTGCCGGTGCCCGTCTCGCCGTTGAGCAGCACGGTAACGTCGTGGTGAGCGGCCAGCGCGATGCGCTCCACCAACGGCAACAGCGACGGCGTCTGCGCCAGTAAACGGCGACTCAGCACCTCTTCGAGCCTCTCCGGCTCGGTGCCGCTGAAGGCACGGCCGCGGCCAAGGCGATCCTTGACGAGCTGACCGAATACCGCAGCGTCGGCGGGCCAGCGCAGACGGCGCACCACATACGGATCGAGGGCGGCGAGCTGTTCTTTTGGAATGTCCTCGCCGTCGAGGATGACGACAGCGAGCGGCAACTTCTGCAGACAGATGTCCTGGACCAGCCAGCAGATCGATTTCGCATCGGCGGTGGAGCCGGCTGCCGCCAGGAGCAGGCCGTCGGTGTCGCGTCCCAGGTGCTCGCGCACGCTCTCGAACGACCCGCAGAAGGCCGGTTGGCCGAACTCCTGTTGCAGATACGCCTGGATGGCGTCGGCCAGTTGCCGATCGTCGGCGGCCAGGGCGACGCGACTGCCAACGGTCTTGCCATCTCGGTTCTGCTTGAGAGCCACGATCACCTCTTCGGTCCTTCTATCCGCCGAGCCCGCGCCAGCGCAGGATCCTCCACAATGCCCACCGTCCCAAGCATTGGTCAGGGTGCGCGAGTTGTCAAGGAGCGGGCGCTGTTTACAGTGGTT
>DASPXY010000175.1:0-2845 GCA_035637055.1 Gemmataceae bacterium
GTCCTCGGCGCCGTCCAGCAAGCGGGAGAGGTCCTCACGCTGCTGGTCGCCGTCGCCGCCGGATCCTGGGGTTCGCCGGTCTCATCGCTGATTGCCTTCCAGCTCATGTCAGGCTGAATAGCTCGGCCTGACGGTGTGGCAGTGCGTGACCCTGGTCGCACCGCAAGCACGCCGGTGGGAGACGATGACGTCGAACCCGTCCTGGAATGGCAGGGTCAAGAAAGCAGTCCAGAGACCCTTGAGCTCGATGAGTGCCGAAACGGCACCTCTGTGTCGAGAACGACCTCACATCTTCATGGCGCGTTCGGCGCGTAGCGCGCCAAGCTCGTCGTAGGCCGCCACGACACTCTCATCCTCGTCGAGGTCGCCGCGGGACTGGATACGCCGAACGACGGCCTCAAGCCTAATGTAGCGGCGGAGCGCTTCCTCGACGATGTCGTTCTCCTAGCAACCGCTCCTCGCTGCCCGTTCGGCTACTGCCCTGAGCAGTTCGTCGTCCAGGTACAGGGTGATCTTCCGCCGCGTCATTCCAGCAGTGTGGCACGGAGGGTCGGGATGTGCCCGGGTGCTGGGGATGGCCGCGGCGCGTCGCCCGGCTCACGGCGCATAGAGCGGATGATGCTGTGTGGTACGATAGCGAACATACGTTCGACAATTGAGGCTGCCGTTGAGCTACGCAACTGCTGCGGAGGCACTTCTCGCCTTGGCCGTCAGCCAGGACGGCGTTGTCCACAACGGCACCAAGGATGATCCCATCCGCCGTCTCCTCTACGTCGCTGTTGAGGCGTGCCAACGCCTCGACCAGGCCCAAGCAGACCGAGAGGCGGCGCTACACTACGCAGCCGAACTGCGGTCCCTGCTCGAGATGGCGGTTGGCCTTTTGGAGGCGCAGCCGCTACCAGTGGAGGGCGGCACCTGGGACAGCTACATGCTCGCCCACCAGGCGCGCGAGGTGCTGCGGTCAGAGCCGCTCACCGCCGGGCAAGCCCTGCGCAACGAACTGCACGCCACTCGCGTCGTGGCCCGTGCCGCCACCGCGCTGGCGGCTGCCCAGCAGGAGGGCAACTCGACACGGGTTCAGGTGTGCAAGCAAGCGCTCCAGCAGGCCCTCGCCTCGCTCAAGGCAGCACCCGCTACCGCGCCGACTGGTCCGCTCCCGCCTGGCGCCAAGGTAACCGATGACGGCGCACCTGATCAGCCGATGCAGGCGATCCAGGTTCCTACGCAACGACCCCACGCTCGTGATCGGTAGCCTCGGACTCCTCGCCGACCAGGACCACGCGAACACGATCCCTCGCCGGGACCGGGCGGCGTCCAGCCCTGGTCACGATGACTTTGGCAACGGCGACCTGGAGCAGCTTGCGGCGCTGCGGCATCGGGGTGGCGTCCCACGCTTCGCTGCTGTAGGTGGCGCGCAGGCTGTTGAGGTCGAAGTCCGGTGGCGGTCCGAGTTCCTCGAGGTCTTGGAGGACGGCGTCACGCTGGACCTTCAGGCGGGCCATCAACCCGTTCCACCGGGCGATGTCATCAGCGGTGGCGAAGTCGCCTCGGACGTAGCGGGCCTCTTCGAGATCCACGATCCGGCCGCGAACGGCGTCCAGGCGGGACTGGAGGATGGTGCGCTCGCCCTCGCCTTCCGGCATGGTGAGTTCCCGCCAGCGCTCGGCGATGGCGCAAAGGATGGGGTCATCCGGCTCCATCGCGCTAAGCCGAGTCCTGAGCTGCCGCATGACCTCCTCGTCAGCATCGATCATGCGAATGCTGGTGCGTGCTGGACAGTCGGCTCCGCTGGCGAGCGTGTTACAGCGATAGTAAGGGGCGTGGTGGCCATGGGCCGGCTGCGCGGACATGTTGTAGTCACACCCACCACAGCGCACCGACCCGACCAAGAGATAGCGGGAGACACGTCCACCGCCAGTCTTGGTGCCTACTTTGCGCTTCCCGGTGTTCTTGTTGCGGATGATCGCCGCGCGGCGTTCGACTTCGGCAAGCACTCGGGCGTGCTCCCCTGGGGTGAGGACGCCTTCGCCGAAGCTGACCGGATCGCCGTCTGGCCCAAGTACGATCCTGCCATTGTGTCGCTGCCACCCCACGAGGGACGGGTTGCTCAGGACTCTGGCCACCGACGATACAGTCCACGTCGAATCAGGCCGACGCTTCCACCTTCGTTTTCTTACGTAGGACTCGACAACCTTGGCCGCGCCAGGCGACGGGACTCCCTCAGCATTCAGGGCCCTTGCAATCTGCCGAAACGACCAGCCCTCAAGAACCCACGCCTTCATTCGCCGGACGACTCGCGCCTCGTCCGGGTACGGGACGAGACTCCCGTCGATGACCTGATGCCCGTAGGGGCGCATATTGGTCCACTTGCCCTTGAGGCGGCAGCCCTCATGCCAGGTCTCGATACGCCAAGAGAGAGTCTCCGCTTCGTCTTTGGCCTGCTCGGCAAGGAACGCGATGATGGCCCGGTTTGCAGGCCGCGAGCTGTCAAGGTTCTGCCTGCCGAAGATCATTCGGCCCCCGACGGCATCAACGGCATCCAGCATCTCGCCGACGTGGCGCATCCCCAGCCGCGACAGCCTGTCAACAGCCGGGAAGATCAGGGCCTCGATCGCCTTCTCGTTGACGACGGCGTTGATGCCTCGTTCGATGACTCGACGCGGGATGGGCTTGCTGGCGGGCGTGCCGGGCTCGGAGAACACATAGCCGGGCTTGATCTGCAGCCCATAGGCGGGGGCCGTTTGACGGTTGAGCCGCTGCTGGTTCTCGGAGCTGTCCTGGTTGATGTCAGTTCGGATCAACGAGGTCCGGTCCAAGGCGGCGGCCCATCCCTTGGCGGGATGTT
>DASPXY010000176.1:0-3991 GCA_035637055.1 Gemmataceae bacterium
TCGGACGCGGTACACCTTGACTCCCATGGGTGGCTTCATTACCGAACCGACTGTCGCTCCGACGGTGGCGCCGAGGGCAGCGCCGCCGGTCTCGACGCGCAGCGCCTCTTCCGGATCGTAGAAGTCGTTATCCAGGGCGAAGACGGGCACGCCGCCCAGCGCCGGCACCGACGCCAGGCAGAACTTGCTGACGGCTTCGATCAGATAGGCGTTGATCGGGTCAGCGGACTGAGGCGTGTTCTGTGCGGGTGCCGCCTCGCGGCTGACGGGGATACCCGGAATGTCCTGTCCCGCCGCACAGGTATCGCGGACGTCGGCGGGCAGGTCGGGCGGCTTGGCCGAGGCCAGCGGGGCCAGGGCGAGGGCCGCCGCGGTCAGAGAGGCGCTGACGAGGCGCTTCGACATGAACGATTCCCTCCGTTCCAGAAAAACGGCACGGGCGGCCCCAAAGGCGAGCGCCGTACCACCACTCCATGAAGGGCTCCCCGACGTGCCGTGGCTACGACGCAAAGCGCAAATGCCGGGCCACTGCGGGAGGCACGTTGAGGAATACCCATTGCTCGCGGAACTGGTAAGCGCGCAGGCGCCGCTCCAGAAACCGCCCGAGGACGTGCAGCCGCTGACGTTCGCGGCCGCTAACGAACAGCATCTTCAGCTGACGAATCAGGAGGTACTCGAAATAGGACAGCACGCCCCCCGGCCGCAGCAACCGCTGGTACGCCCGAAAGATGTCGCGCACCAGCGCCAGGGGGAAGTTATTCAGCGGCAAACCGGATATCATGTAGTCGTAAACACCCTCACCCGGCACTTCCTGCAGCGGGGCGTGGAGCAGCCGAGCCTGACCATGACGGCGGCGCCAGAGCGGCTCCTGCTCGAAGCGACGACTCAGCAGAGCGACAAAGTCCGCGTTGATCTCGACAATGTCGAGCCGGTCGCCAGGCCGCAAGATGCGCAGGATCTCGTCGGTGACGGCGCCCGTGCCGGGGCCGACCTCCAGGATGCGAGCGGGGACGCGGCGCCGGCGCACCTGCGACACCAAGGCGCGCGCCAGGCCGCGGCTGCTCGGCAGGATCGAGCCGGTGTTGCGATACTGGCGGCGAAACTGCTGGTAGAATTCGCGGCATTCCTGCAGGTAGCGCATCCGGGGAGCCTCGGCGGGAGCAGCGGCACGCGGCGGTCACCGCGTTGTGACGGCAGCATACCGTTTTTTCCCAAACGAGCAACCGGAACCTTTGGCGACCCAGGCAAGAGTCCAAAGTTCCACGCCGGCCTGATTTCGCTTGACAGGGAGGCATCGTGGGCTTGAACTGACCGTGCTGGGGCATACAAGCGCGCCCCAAGAACAAGTTCGACAGTGATCAAGCCGTCGCACGGCCGGGAGACCGTGCCACAACACGTAAGAGACAATCCCGTCACTTCGACGCCTCGCCTTTGCCCGGTGGCTGCTTCTTGTCGCCTTCCTTCGGTTGCGGGCGCGGCGGATTCAGCCGCATGCGCATCTCGCTGAAGAATTGCGTGAACTGCTGCCGATCCATACGCTCCGGCACCGTCACCCCTGCCAGTTTCATCATCGTGAGCATGCGGTCAGGGATCTCGTCGCGCGTGATGAGGTCGTCGCCGTTGCGGTCGAAGCGCTCGAAGAGCTGATCCGCCAGGCTGAGCGGATTCTTCGCGAGTTCTTCCGCAGTCCCCGGACGCTCCCACACGAACGCGACCCAGCCGACCATCATCTCGTCCCAGGTCTGCAGCCCGAACTGCACCCGCTTGGACGGGTCGGGGTTGTACGGGTTGTTCCGCGAGTTATCCCAGTGAGCGACGGCGTGCAGTTTCGCCCCCTTGGGCACCTTGAGCGGCTCCTGGAACTGATAGACGTTCTGCCAGTTGAAGTCCCAGCGCGGCACCGACAACAACGTTTCCTTGCGGCCGTCGGCGTGGATGATCTCGTAGCGATAGTCCTTGCCGCGCCAGTGCATGTGCGGCGTGAAACTAAGAATGCGGGCGTCGGCGCGCAGTCGCCAGGTCGCCTCGGCGCGGTAGTGCGGATCGTTCGGCGGCAGGCTGATCGACTCGTTGGCGAAGGCGTTCATTTGCAGTTCGTACTTTGGCGGCTGCTTGGCGAAGGTAATCCCGACCGACGAGCGATCCTTGACCGCCTTGCCATTTGGCGTATAGTGCATCTCAAATTTCAACCTTGAGCCTTTCGGGACGCGCAGCGCCGTGTCGGGCGGGCAGACCAGGCCGAGGTCGCCCGGCGCCCAGCCGACCAGGATCGAGATGCCGCCGTCGGCCGAGAACGGCTGCGTCTCCCCCGCCTTGAGGATGTAGACAACGATGTGATGCACCACGCCCGGCTCGCCCGGCCGGCCCTCGGCGAACTGCACCCAGCGATCCTCCTTGAAACCGGGGTCGATGAAATAGTTCTGATACGGCAACGAGCCATCGGCCGGCACCGCGAACTCCTCCGGCATGGAGATGACGAGGTCCGGCTTGCCCAACTTCCAGCCTTTCGCCCATGCGATCGGTTTCGGCTCGTCCTTCGCATCGCCGCGCAGCGTGCCGGCCTCGACCCAGGCGGCGAGCGTGTCGATCTCCGCAGCCGTCAGCCGCCGGTCGTTGTTGAACTTGCCGTAGCGCGGGTCGGCGTGCCAGGGCGGCATGCGTCGCTGGCTCGTCACCTCCTTGATCATGCGGGCGTGGCGGACGGCATCCTCGTAAGTGAGCAGCGAGAACGGCGCCGCCTCGCCGGGGCGGTGGCAAGCCTGGCAGCGCTGTTGCAGAATGCGGGCGACCTGCTTGGTATAGGTCACGTCGCTGGCCGCCGGAGCTTTCGGCGCACGGCTGAGCAGGCAGCCGTCGGCCTCGGTTTCGGCGACGCTCACCTGCTTGCCGGCGAGCACCTCATCGAGCGCCTGCGTCAGGTCGTCGCGCGTGGCCTTCGGGCGACGGAAGGCGACGCCGTAGCGGTCGTCAACACGGCCGCGATATCGCAGCGCGTAGTCGGCATCGAGCACCACCACGGTCGGCATGCGCTTCACGGCGAGGGCATTCGCCAGGCGCTGGCCGGCGTCCTTGAGCACCGGGAAAGGCACGTCGCGGTCATAGGCGTGCGCGGCCACCTGATCGAGATCTTCCTGCTCGTTGGCATAAATGGCGAGGAACTGGACCTGCTTGCTCCGATATTTTTTCTCCAGTTCGATCAGGCCCGGCAGGTAGAGGTTGGAGATGGGGCACTCGGAGCCGACGAAGGCGAGCACCAGGGCGCGCTGGCCTTTGAAAGAGTGCAGTGGCCGGCCGCTGCCGCGCAGGTCGCGCAGCGAACCGGTGGCCGGCACCTTTGCGCCGAGGGCGATAGCGGGGTTAGGCTCGTCCGCGACGGCCTGCGGCGGGTTCGTGGTCCAGGCCACTGCCAGCACCAACGCCAGCGGCAGGCATCGATTTACGATATTTCGGCTCCGCATGGTGTCCTCACGCGACTGCCTATCGAGTTGTCCTTGAGCTGTGCTGGGGCGAGGACGGCAGCCAGTCGCGCCCCGAGTGCCCTTGTTATATTGGCCGCGGGATCGGTTGACACAAGCCCGGAGCGCCAGCGACGGGACGGTAGCATGGTCCCGTCACTGGCGCTCCGGGCTTGTCTGTCCCGTCGCTGGCGCTCCGGGCTTGTGTCAACCCAGCCCGCGTTGAGTATATACTGACGGGAAGCGGTGATGGTTTCAGCGAGTGTTTTCTTGCCACAAGGAAGAGAAGGCGGTAGAACAGGTTTGCTTGCCACCCGCTCTGGGACATGAGTCTAGCTTGGCGTTTTGCGCCGTGGGCGGCGTTGCGCCGCCCGAGCGTCTGGCTATCCAAACGGCAGAAGGAAGGCTGTTTCAGGCCCGCGTGAGGATGACACGGTGACCAGGTGACCAGGTGACCAGGTGAAAGGGAGTTACGCCGGTCACCTGGTCACCGTGTCACCCTGTCACCTTGTCATCCGCAAGGGCCCGAGAGCCTT
>DASPXY010000177.1:0-3886 GCA_035637055.1 Gemmataceae bacterium
ATTGAGGACGTGGACGATCTGCAAGAGGATCTGAAGCAGGCGCTTGCATGAGAGGCACGATTCGTGGTGCGGATGAATGACGCTGCCGATACTTCATGAGGATTCAGCCCATGACCGAGACGGAATGGCTTGAGGGCACCACGCGATCTGCGCCTGACTGGCTCTGGCACGCCTTCAAGATGCTCCGTTTCCTCCGGGAGCAGGGGGTTCAGCGGAAGCCGAGCGGCCGGCGCAAACTGCGGTTACTCGCCTGTGCCTGCTGCCGGCGCCTCGGGGCGATCCTCAGCAGGGAGGAAGGTCACGTCCTGGATGTCGCGGAGGGCCTCGCCGAAGGATGTGTTGACAGGGAGGAACAGAAGGCCGTGGTGGCGGCCGCGCAGCGGGCGACCACCCGTTATACTGAGGGAGCGGCCTCGGTTGCAGTTCTTGCAACCCTTCGCCCCAACGCCGCGAACGCGACCCACCAGGCACTCCTTTACACCTTCAATTCGTGGGCACGCGACCCGCGCACTCCCGGCATCGTCCACTGGCAGCGGGGCGAGGAAATCGACCGTTTCCAGAGCGACCTGTTCCGGGAGATCTTCGGCAATCCGTTCCGCCCTGTTACCCTCAATCCCGCCTGGGTCACGCGCAACGGTGCGGCAGCGAAACACCTCGCCCAGACCATCTACGACGAGCGCCGCTTCGACAACCTGCCCATCCTGGCCGATGCCCTCGAAGACGCCGGCTGTGACCGCGCCGACATCCTCGATCATTGCCGCTCGCAAAAGGAGCATGTGTGCGGCTGCTGGGTTGTCGATCTTCTCCTCGGTCGCGCGTGAGCTGTCCGGCTCCAGGGTTTATGGCGACAGGAGGTTGTCCATACTCACCGACCTTTGGCGCGATGTGGTGTCGATCCTCGGCTTCATTGTGACGACGGCGGGCCTGGTGTATGCTATTCTCCAGATCCGCAAGACGAAATCCGCAGCTGAGGCTGCGGAAGCGGCGGCGCGGAGTGCCCTGGCCGAAAGCCAGCGCAACTTTCAGCGCTATGCGGCGGGAAACGCTCACCGCTTCATCAACGAGGCCAAACTACACGTTGACAGGCAGGAGTGGGAGAAGGCGGCGACCCGGTTGAACGACCTTGCAGACCAGGCGGCCCAGTTAGGCGATGTTGATGAGGACTGGCGGCAGTTGGCCGACGAGCTGCGAACCTGGGCGTCGATTTGCACCCGCCACGCTGCAGGCTCGAAAGCGAAGTTTGTGCGGAACAAGTGGACGACCTTCTCCGTTCGGCTCCAGGCGAAAATCGACCGCTATCATGGCCCGTTTACCCCGTTGCCCTGAAGAGGTTTCCCATGACCACCGAGAGTAACTTTCTTGAGATTGCGAAAGGGCTACTTCAGAAGACGCGCCAGCAAAAAGCTCCCTGGACCGACGCGGGCGGGCATTTCCTCCTGCTCTTGAAGAACGCGCGGATCACGCTGTCGTATCAATCCCCGGTGGCCGAACCCGATTTCATCACGGTGACGTTCTCCAACAAGGAAGGCAAAGTCGCTGCCACCTGGACTGTCCATGAGGAAGATCCAGGGTGGGAGCTGGTGAACGAGCTGCATGAGGAGGTTCGGCGACGCGCCGCCGGCTGGGAGAAAGTGCTGGCGGACATCGAGGATTTTATCCGGAGTTAATCCATCCTGGCTGTGGAGCGATGTCGCCTCTTATGAGGTCCGGCACAGCTCATCGACGCGCTTGAGCAGCGTCGGGATACGGAACGGCCCGTGCATCTGCTCGACATTGCGCGCAGCCTCCTCGACATCGATTCCGGCGGCGGTGACAAACAGCGGACGGCGACTGTCGCCGCGGCAAACGGCGCGCGCAACAGTGCAGCTCGCAAACCGCGTTTTGGCTACACCGACGACCGGAATTGTCCGCTTCAGCGCCTCGTAGAGATGCGCTCCCAGGCCCGGCTTGCCCGCGTCGTCCAGCCAGACGTAGCTGTCCACGACGACGATGTCCGGCGGCTCGGTCAGCCCGCCCAGCACGGCCAGCAAGCACGGCAACTCGCGTCGGTAGAATTGACCCGGCACGTATTCCTCGACGCGCGCGATCCGGGCAATGTGCTCGGCGGTGCTTGCAGAGTCGCCCCAGGCGCGGAACAGCACGCACGCGGCGACGGCCCCTTCTTTGCGGTAATCGACATCGACACAGGCGATCATGTAGCCTCCCGAATGCGACGTGGGCGATCCGAGTTTGCGCGGACTTCATCTCACGGGACACGCTGCCCTGCGCCAAGGTTCGACGCGACTCGGCTTTCTCGGTTTCGTGGCAACGGCTCACCGGGTAGAATACCGCTGTCAGTTACAGGAGGAGAGTCATGGATTCGCAGCAAGCCTACGACGAATTGATCCGCCGTATCTGGGAGGGCCGTTTGCTCGGCTCCTGCGCCGAGTTGCTCGGCTGGGACGAGCGCACCTACATGCCGCCGCGCGGCGTGACCCATCGCGGTGAGCAAATGGCGCTATTGGCCCGGCTCTGTCACGAGATGCTGACCGACCCGCGCATCGGCGAATTGCTCGCCGCGGTCGAGGGGTCGGCGCTGGTGCAAGACGCGGACGGCCCTGTCGCGGCGAACGTCCGCGAGATTCGCCGCGCTTACGATCGAGCCGTCAAGGTGCCGAAGGCCCTGGTCGCGGAGCTGGCCCGCACCACGACGGAGGCTCAGCGCGTGTGGCAGGAGGCCAGGGCGAGCAGTTCCTTCGCCGCCTTCGAGATCTGGTTGGAGAAGATCGTGCGGCTCAAGCGCGAGGAAGCCGCCGCCGTCGGCTACAAGGGTGTCCCTTACGACGCTCTCCTCGACGAGTACGAAACCGGTGCCACCACCGCGGAGGTGACACGGGTCTTCGCCGACCTGCAGGCCGAACTGGCTCCGCTGGCGGCGGCCATCGCGCAGTCGAAGCGGCGTCCGCGCACCGACATTCTCGATCGCGAATATCCCATTGAGCGGCAGCAGGTCTTCGGCCGCGAGGCGGCGGCGGCGATCGGCTTCGACTTCAACGCCGGCCGCCTCGACGTGACCACGCATCCGTTTTGCAGCGGCATCGGCCCCGGCGACTGCCGTCTGACCACGCGCTACAACGCCCATCACTTCAACGAGGCATTCTTCGGCGTGCTGCACGAGGCAGGCCACGGCATTTATGACCAGGGACTCGATCCGGCTCACTTCGGCACCCCCGCGGGCAGCGCTTGCTCGCTCGGCATTCACGAGTCGCAGTCGCGCCTGTGGGAGAACCAGGTCGGCCGCGGCCGGCCCTTCTGGGAGTATTTCTATCCGCGCGCTCGTGAAGCGTTTTCGACGGCGCTGAACGACGTCAGCGCCGATGACTTCCTGTTCGCGATCAACGACGTGCGGCCCTCGTTCATCCGTGTCGAGGCCGATGAGGCGACTTATAACCTCCACATTGTCTTGCGCTTTGAACTGGAACAGGCATTGATCGCGGGCGACCTTAAGGTGAAGGATGTGCCGGGAGCCTGGAACGACAAGTTTCGGAAGCTGCTCGGCCTGACGCCTCCGGACGACGCCCGCGGCTGTTTGCAGGACATCCACTGGAGCGGCGGCGGCATCGGCTATTTTCCGACGTACACGCTCGGCAATCTCTATGCGGCCCAGTTCATGGAGCAGGCCCGGCAAGATCTGGGCGACCTCGACGCCGACTTTCGCCGCGGCGAGTTCGGCCGGTTGAAGATGTGGCTGAACGAGAAGGTGCATCGACCCGGGCAGCGCTGGCGGCCATCGGAACTGTGTCGGCGCGTGACGGGCAGGCCGCTCAGCCCCAAACCGCTGCTGGACTATCTGCGGCGCAAGTATACGCCGTTGTATGGGCTCTGATCCTGCCAAGGGAGCCCGAAG
>DASPXY010000178.1:0-4861 GCA_035637055.1 Gemmataceae bacterium
TCCCAATTTCGCGGCCACAGTTGACGCCCAGCGCAGCGACGCCCAAGGCTGCAGCCTGCTGCGCGGCGTTCTCGGGCGTTAGACCTCGAAAGGTGCGCAGCTCACCCGCGGGGTCGCGCAGGTAAGTGAGCGACAGAAGCACCGGGACGGCCGGACCAGCCGCCAGTACCGCCTCGACCGTCTCCAGGTCGGAGCACGTTTCCACGAGGATGCCGTCGGCGTGGCTCAGCGGCTCCAGCAGCGCCGCTGTGACGTGGCGGTCGGGCTGCTCGACCGGCCCAACATCCGCCAATACGAAGCGCTCCGGCCCCGCCGCCGCACGCGCCAGGTCGATCCCGGCGCGCACGATTGCCTCCATCTGCCCTCCCAGATTATGCCTGGCCAGGGCGGCCGGGTTTGCCTGAAAGGTGTTGGTCAGGAGACAGTCCGCCCCCGCCGCGACGTAGGCTCGATGAATGGCGGCGATGCTCTCAGGATGTGTAAGGTTCCACGCCTCGTAGCACGCGCCTGGGGGGATACCAGCGCGCTGCAGTTGCGTCCCCATGGCGCCGTCCATGAGCAGCACGCGACCGGCACGCAGGGCTTGGAGCAGATCGGGCACAGCGTTCTCACCGGGCAGCGATCCCTGCAGCCGAGTCTGGGCAACCCTCGCCGCGGGTTGGTTGGACACAAGCCCGGAGCGCCAGCGACGGGACGGTAGTATGGTCCCGTCGCTGGCGCTCCGGGCTTGTGTGATTCCTCGATGCGAGGCAACCCTACAGTTTCGCGATGCCGGAGCCTTTCCCCGAAGCTGGGACAGCGACATCGACCGCCTTGCCAGCGGCACGCCGTGCGACCGGCGCCACGGCGTTGCCGACGGCCTGGACAATCGTCGGCGTGCTGCCGGCCTCCTTCAGATCCCTTTCCAGGTCCGCAATATCTACAACCCCCTCCGCGATCCCGACCGTGCTGGCGATCAGTTCGCAGATCCCGGCCGGCTCCTCCAGGCGCAGGACACGCTGGGGAAGTAGTTCGCTCCAACGCTTCAGGATCATCGGGTTGTTGTAGTTGCTCGTCATGTGCGGCAGGATGAAGTAGACGTCGAACGTCCGGGTCAGTTCCGCGACCAGTTGCTCGATGGGAATGTCAGCCTGCAGCGTATCGCCGAGGACACGTTCGACCTCCTCGCGCTTGAGCTTGGCATACGGGATCTCGTCGCCGACGATGAACAGATAGCCGCGCTTGCCGCGCTTCTCGAAGCAGTCCATGACCGTGTGCCGGGCCATGAAGTACATGGCCAGCTCGTAGGACTCGGTAATGGATTCGCCGCCGCCGCCCTCCAGGTAGATGTTGGTCAGGTCGTTCTCGATCTCGATGCCGGACTCGAACTGACCGAGTTGCAGCGGCGCGGCGTCGCAGGTCGCGTCGCCAATCGCTCCGACCATGATGGCCGGGTGTTCCAGGTAGCCCTTGCGCAGCAGCAGCCCCATGAGGCGCGGCAAGTTCTTCTGCAGGATTTGCGGGACGGCCTGCATGGAACCCGTCACGTCGAACAGGACCGAGACGCCGTGGGCCGTCGGGTGCGCTTCGGAGTCGCGCGACTCGCGGACCTTGACACCGTGAGGATTGAGCTTCTGATGAACCTTCGCCGCCGTGCGGCCGGCGCGCACGTCGTCGTCATGCTCAAACGTCGCCTTGCCGGATTTGGCGCGGACGCGCTCGCGTTCCTTGTAGTGATCGTCGGACCAGCGTGTGCCACCCATGTTGTCCTCCTTCGGGGATCGGGGGGGTCGTTCTTCCTCCCCTCTCCCCTTGCGGGAGAGGGGAGAAAGAGGGTTACATCGGCAGTTTGATAAACCGCGGAGGGCCGTAAAGACCTCGCAAAAGTTCGTCGAAGTCCTCGTGCAAGGCCCAAGCATCCTCGGGCCGCATCGTCTGCCCTTCGAGCAGGCTGGCCTTGAAGAATCGTTGCATCACGGCCGGGACGGCCTCGGGCATGCAGTGTGTCAGCGGGTCGCCGCCGGCGAGATACACCATGCAGCGCGCCGCGAGATACAGATCGGTTTCGAGCGAGGCGGGGCGTTTCTGCAGCACTTCCGGCGGATACCAGTCACGGTAAGCAGCCGAAATCGTGGTGATGGCCTGGCCGGCCTCGACGGAGTGACCCCAGCCGACGAACTGCAGCCCGTGACTCTCGGCGTGGATCAGCACGTGACAGGGAAGAATGGCCCCGTGAACCAATCCCTGACGGTGGAGAAAGCCAAGTGCCGTCAGCAGTCGCTTGTAGATCCAGGCGAGGTGGCGGCCTTCAAGCCCGTCCGGGTACTTCGCCTTGACCTGCTCCAGTGTGTGGAGGCCAGGTTCGTAGAGCACGACGTTGACCCGCTTGTCGATCGTGTCCCTGCCACGGAACGATTCGGCAAGGGTCGGGAAGTACTTCCGATAGGTGGTGTCTCCGGCGGCGGTCAGGAGCAGGGCGAGGGCGGCCTTTTCATTCTCCAGGAGCGCGACACCCTCGGGGATGCGGGAAATCTTGAGGATGTAAGCCGTCTCCGCCGCGGTGGCGAGGTACACGTCAGCCACGTCGCCGGCGGCCAGGAGATTTCGGAGAGTATAGGTCCGCTTTGGGGATTTGACCGCGATCGGGTCGGCGGACTGTTCCGGCTCGTGGAGGAAGAACAGGTCGCTCCAGGTATCCGCAGGAGCATCCTTCGGTGTTGGCGGGGTCGTGAGTTGTTTTTCTACATCCTCGGGCTTTTTTGGAGCCGTCATCGCAGGTTCCCGTGTCGGATAGGCTCCCTCGGGCCGTTGGCCCTCGGGTTTGGGTCACGAAACCAGGTCGCGGGGGCGCTCCTCGGTATCGTCTCCCACGGGCTGTTTCCATCAGGGAAGACACGGCTCGTGGATTGGGGTTCACGAAACGTCGGCACGGCCCCGAAGGCAAGTAATTATACCGTTCGCAGCGTTGCGGGGTAGCGGACTCGCCGGTTACAATTTGCTCCGAGCCCGGGTGGCGGACGGTTCCCGTGCCCGTACCGCCACTCCGCGACGATTCACTGGAGGTAGTCCATGAAAACGGTCTCTCTTGTCGTCGTTAACCTGATAGGACTGTACGTGCTCGTTTTTGCCTGCGCGGCGAGCGCGCAGGCCCAGGCGGGACAACTGAGCGAGAGCGAACTGCTCGCGATTGTGAACGGCGATCCGCCGGTCTATCCCGCAGGTGTGAAGGGCATGAAGCAGAAAGGGTTGGATGGAGTTGAGGTCTTCGTGCCGACGGGTTGGACCACTGCCGTCGGCGTCGATAAGCGGCTGGTAGCGATTCCGCCGGGAGGAGTTGCAGGTACGGGCGCCGATAAGCGGATGATTGCGATCCCCAAGGGATGGGTGAGCGGCTCGGGCGCTGATGGCAGACTGGTAGCCATTCCACCCGGCGGCCTTGGCGGCCTTGGCAGCGTCGGCGCCGACAAATGACTCATAGCCCTGCTTCGCACTCACGCAATGACCAGGCGATGTTATTTCTCTTTAAGAACACTCGCCCCCTTCCTCCCCTTCTCTTGCCGGACTCTCCGTTGCTTCCTGCCTTCGGCCGAGGTATCGACGTCCTCGATCTCCAAGTCGAATCCGACAATCCGCAGCGGTATCCGGGGCGCGTCGCGCAACATAATCACGCCGCTGGGGGCATGGCGGACGAGCGAGTCGATGTTTCCCAGGATGGTGTCTCGATGGATACTCGCAGCGAACGCCGGCCCTGCGGTTCCGAACCCGGCAACTTGCGTCTGGGGTACGATGGACGTACGGACGGGGGGTAGATCGCGCCCCTCCTTATCCACGCAGCGATACACGAGCGTCACTTCGGTCGTCCCGGAGATGTTGGCCGCGCGCACACGCGCGTCAAAGGTGTCGGCCAGGGCGGCAAACTGGGGGTTCACGGCGGTCTCAGCTTGCTCAACGTCCCCCGAGGATGTAATTGTCGCATAGAAGATGTCATACCACCGCATGACAGCAGAGATGATGTCCTCCAGCGACTCATTCCTGAGTTTGTTGCAATGAGCCTCGGCATGGGCCGTGAGCCTTAGTTGCCCCTCTGCGGTAACCAGGGGTTCATAAGCCCAGGCGTAGTAGCCCTGATCATCCTTCACCGTGAAGTAGAACACGCAAACGGGGAAGTGGAAGGGGCCAATGGATTGGACCTTTCCCATCACCGGCTTCAGCTGTTTGTTGGCCTCCTCCAGCGTGACAGAAGCCATGCTGGCCCCCATGTAGACCCCGAATGGCCGGTCTCCCCCGTTGTGTCCTGTCATGATCCGCACGGTATAGTCCAGCCCGTTTTCCTCCTGCGTTTCCTTCACGGCCAAGTCGTCGCGACGGGTCAAGAGAACGACGGCGAGCGCCTTCGCCCGTTCGGTGACGAACCAATCTTTGAATTCCCTGTTCATATCGACCTCAGTTCGTGAACTGCGAATTCTTCTGTGTCATGTCCTTGTCTTTCCAGTAGTCCCGCACCTCGTCCCACAGCAACTTGAGTGTCTTGGAGTTCAACTCATGGGTAGTGCTCAGCGAGGAGAGTTGCTTGTTCATGCTGCCGTAGACGGCCACAATGTAGGCTTTCTCCTGCACTTCGTCGATCCCGATCACATACGTCGGCGCTGGGTACAGAACGATGCCGATCACATCCAATTTTTCCACCTTGACTTTCAGGCGCCCTTTTGTGTTGTACCCCTCGCGGGTCGCTTTCACTTGGGCGAAGAAATAGGGCGTCTTGCGACCGGCCCCGACAAGTTCTACAAGCGCGTCAAAGAGCGGGCACTTGTCCCCCAAGAAGTGAGGGACGAAGTAGGGGAGGTCATCGGCCTGGCACACCTCGGTCAGCCGCACGAACGCA
>DASPXY010000179.1:0-2919 GCA_035637055.1 Gemmataceae bacterium
CAACGGAGAGGGGGAGAAGAAGAGACGTCGTCCTGCTTGCTCCCCCTCTCCTCGCAGGGGAGGGGGTTGGGGGGGAGGGGTTTTCGACAGAGCAGGAGGCCCACCAATTCCCCACGGCAGTCTGGCGCTCCTCCCCTCACAGACGTGTCTCCAGTACGGCGCGGGCGCGCTCTTCGCGGTAGGCTCGCAGGCGTTCGCGCAACGCCGGGTCGGTGCCGGCAAGAATCGCCGCGGCGAACAGGGCAGCGTTGGCGGCACCCGGTTCGCCGATGGCCAGCGTCCCCACCGGAATCCCGGCGGGCATCTGCACCATCGACAGCAGCGAGTCCAGGCCGCGCAGGGACGTCGATTCGATCGGTACACCAAGGACCGGCAAGAGTGTCTTGGCAGCGATCACCCCCGCCAGGTGGGCGGCCCCGCCGGCGCCGGCGATGATGACTCGCAGGCCGCGCGCCTCGGCGGTCGCCGCATACTCCAGCGTCTGATCGGGCGTGCGATGGGCCGAGAGGACGCGGACCTCGCGGGGAATCTGCAGCCGGTCGAGCATGTCGGCGGCCTGCTTCATCGTTTCCCAGTCCGATTTGCTGCCCATCAAGATGCCGACGAGCGGGCGCGGAGTGGATGGATTGGCGGCTTCAGTCACGGGTTGGGATCCTCCAAGAACGGGTTCTCCTGGTTGCGGGTTGATCGGACACAAGCTGGGAGCGCCTTTGAGGGGACAGTTTGGGCGGTGGGGTTGTGTTGGCTGGGGTGGTGTGAGAGAATCACAGTAAGGGCAAAATGCGTTGCATTACATTGCACGTTGACACTCGCTTTGCCCTCAATCTGCGTTCGTGGTGCGCGCTCGCCGGAACACCCCCTACCCTACCTCCCCTGAGGTCGACGGCAATGGTCAATCGTGCCGCAGTGCCTTGACCGGGTCAACACGCGCCGCGCGTCGCGCCGGGTAGAATGCCGCCAGTGTCGTGATCAGGCAAGCGAACAACGGCGCCGCCACGAGCAGCCACCACGGGAACGCAAATACCGACGCCTGCAGCCTGATCGACAGCCCACTCTCGACCGTCGAGCGCACCCAGGTGTCCGCGGGGAACGATCCCGCCCAGGCCAGCAGCAGTCCGAGCAGCCCCCCGACCAGGCCCACCAGGGCGCCCTCCACCAGAAAGATGAGCTGGATGTGCCCGTCGCGCGCTCCGACCGCTTTCATGATGCCGATCTCGCGCACCCGCTCCAGCACGCCCATTAGCATGGTGTTGAGGATTCCCAGTGCCGCCACCAGGAGCGCCACGACCGCGATCACCGTCATCGCGCTGAAGATCAACCGATAGGTGAACTGCTCCCGCTCGATCAACTCCGCCAGCGCATGCGTTCGCAGGCCCATCGCCTGGATCTGCCTGTTCACCTCCTTGACGTTGTCGATCGTATCCACCTCGACGACGACGCTCTGATAGCCGTGCTCGCGGTTGCGCGGCAGGCGGAAATACAGCTCATCGGCCGTCTTCGGCGGGAGCAGAATCTCAACCGCTCGGTGCATCCAACCATCGCGTTTCTTCAGTTCGTCCTCGTCGGCGATGCGCAGGACGCCGCAGATGGTCACCTGTTCCTCGGCGACCAGCACGTCCTTGGCCTCCGGCGGGGGCGAGGCTCTTCCAGACACAAGCGCGGCAGCCGCCAGCACAGGGCCTCTTCCCAGGGGCATCCCCAGCGATCCCACCAGGCTCGCAGCGCTGGCCGGCAGCGTCGGGGCAGGCGGCCGCAGCATGCGCAGCGCCAGGGCCTTTTCCGCGGCGGTCAGGTCGAGCGTGTCGATGGCGTCAGGCAGGGCTTGCAACAGCTTTTCCAGGACGCCTTCCTCGCCCGCTGTCACCGGCTTCTCCGAGCCGTGCAGCAGAGTCATCAGGAAACGCGGCGCCTCGCCGCTGGCGCGATACTCCAGGCGCAGTTTCGTACCGGGCACGCGCGCAATGGCCTCATCATCGACAATGCCGAGCCGATACAGGAGATATTCCGAGACCACGGCGAAGCGGCCGCTGGTTGGAAGATAGTCGCCCGCGATGAGGCGTTTGCGGAACGGCTCATCGTCCGGCGGTGCCCCCCGTACCTGGGCGTGTTCAGCTTTGCCGCCCAGGAGTGCCCGGACCTCCTGCACCATGAACGTATCCACCGAGCGGACGTGTTCCAGCGTCTTCAGAGAGGCGACGCGCTCAGGGGTCAGGAGGATGGAGCTGGCCGGTTCCGTCCTTCGATTTCGCTCACGCATCTCCGCGCGCAGCCGCCGGCGTTTGGCCTCGCTCATCTGGCCTTGCACCTGCGCAACTTCCGCGGCCGGCACGGGGCCGTATCTGTTGTGCCCGGCATGGACATGAATCTGACGCAGCTCGCCGAAACGGCTGTACTCGCGAAGGATCGTGTCCTCGACGCCACCCCGCACCGACAGGCTGACGACCAGAACGAAACTGCCGAAGACGACGCCGAGGGTGGTCAGCAGCGTGCGCAACTTTTGCTGGAAGAGGGCGGACAGGGCCAGACCAAGCAGGTCGCGGAAGCGCACGGCAGTCCTCCGAGGAGAATCAGGAGAGCAATTGGCCGTCTTGCAAGCGCAGGACACGGTCGGTGCAGCGGCGCGCGAGTTCCTCGTCGTGAGTGACAAGGACCAAGGTGGTGCCGTGAGCGCGGAGGTGCGCATCGAGCAGGGCGATGATCTCGCCGGCGGTGGCGCTGTCGAGGTTGCCGGTCGGTTCGTCGGCGAGCAAGATCTGCGGCCGGTTGACCAGGGCGCGGGCGATGGCGACGCGCTGCATCTCACCGCCGGACAGTTCGACCGGGAGGTGGTCGAGTCGCTGGCCCAGCCCGATCGCTTCGAGCGTGCTGCGGGCGGCGGCGAGGCGCTCGCGCGGCGGGCGACCGGCGAAGACGAGCGGG
>DASPXY010000180.1:0-3032 GCA_035637055.1 Gemmataceae bacterium
CCGCCGGAGCCGGGGTTGCTCGCCGCAAGAGCCGTATCAGCACAGCATGACCGAGCAGCCAGCGACCAAGCAGGAACGCGGCGCCGAGCGCGTACAGCGCGACCAGGCCGGGGAGCAAGTCCGCGGCCAGCGACCGCCACCACGGGATCGCTGGCCCCTCCACCCGGCGCGGCAGCGCAGCCACCTCGGGCGGCAGAGGCGGGATCGGCTCCGCAAGCACGTCCGGTGCGACCGGAGGCCAGTCAGCCCTTCCCGGCTGGCCTGGCTCGTCGGGAAGGAAGACGTCGAACACGGGGACCGAAGGCGGCGCCTCGATAGGCGGGGCATCCGCCGCCGGCCAGGCGACGATCAGCCATGCCGGGCCGACGAGACTGAGCAGAGCGACAACGAGGGCCGCGGCGAGGCCCCATTCGCCCAGGCGCTGCTTGATGGCAGGCTGGCGGGCGCGACTGACGAGGAAACAGGTCAGCAACAAGAGCAGGCCACCGCCAACACCGCAGTGCAATAGCCAGGTGCCCGCTGTGGTCCAGGAACTCATGGCGATCCTCCCAGGGGCTAACGATCCTTGGCGCTGCGACGGGCCGCCGCAATCATGGCCTGCATCCGTTCCAGTTCCTCCGGCGCGATCCGCTCGCTGCGCAACAAGCTCTGTACCAGGTCGCCCGCGGCGCCGTCGAAAACGCGGTCGAGGAAGCCGGCGGCGCTGTCGTCGCGCGTGTAGCGCGCTGTATAGACGAACTTCCGCCCATGAACCTCATGCGTTGCGAGTCCTTTGTCTTCCATCAAGCGCAGCAGCGTCTGGACGGTGTTGTAGGCCAGGTCAGCATCCGCGCCCTGGGCCAGCTCCTTGTACACCTCGCGCACGGTGGACGGGCCGCGCTCCCAGAGCACTTTCAAGATGTCCAGCTCGCGCCCGGTCGGCGTCGGTAGTTCGCTCACTGCGCCGCCTCCTACACCTAAAAGGTAAAGCCTAATCTTTTAGGTATTGAACACCAAGAGGCAGCTGCGGTCAAGAGGAGTTCTGAATTCGCCGTCGAGTATGGCTTCTCGTTCCCAAACAGAGTTTGGGAACGCAGGCGGGCGAAACTCTGTTTCGCGGGACGCCTGGCGCGTGCGAAACGGAGTTTCGCGAAGATGCGTTCCCAAACAGAGTTTGGGAACGAGGGAAGACCAACCCGAAGCGTGAGCGAGGACGGTCCTCGCTCACGCTTCGGGTTGGTGAAGGCAGAACCGCCTTGGCGGTTCCGTATCAGTTCCACGCGGCCACTTGCTGCCGCGCCTGACGCAGCAGGTTCAGGACGTCCTCGACATCGGGGGCCTTGGGAACGGCCGCGAGATAGGCATTGAGCTGGTCGATCGCCTTGCCTGGGCGTCCCGCGTGCAGCAGACTGGCGCCGAGGTCACGGCGCTGCACGGCGTCGGCCGGATGGAGCTGGAGCAAGCGCTCCATCACGCGCACCGCCCGGGCGAAATCCGCCGACTGGAGATAGACCGCTTTGAGATTGTTGAGCATGCGCGCGACCATCGGCCCCAGCGGCAGCGCGACGAGCGTCGCCGGCGTCGCCCGGAACGACTGCCCGGTCACCTGTTCGACGAGGCGCTCGCAATCACTTCGGGACAGGCGGCGACCGCCGTGGAAGGGATCGAACAACTCCTCGCGGCTGCCCTCAACGGCCTTGACCACGAAATGACCGGGCAGCCCGACGCCGTGGATCAACAGGCCGGCGCGGGCACCGACGGCGATCGTCACGGCCGAGAGACTGATCGGAATGCCCGTCCGGCGGTCGAGCACGTCGTTGAGGTAACTGTTGCGCGCATCATAATACTCGCGTGCGTTGCCGTGAAAGCCCATCTCGTGGAACAGGTAGCGACACAGTCCGGTCACCCGTGCAGTGAGGTCGCCGCGCAGATAGCGGCGTGCCTCGTGAGCCATGCCGTCCAGTTCGGACAGGTAGGCCTCCACGTCGAGGTCGGGGTATTCATCGCGCGCCAGGTGCAGGCCGAGTTCCGCCACGTCGAGCGGGGCGGCAGGGTCGTGTGCCAGGCGCGCCAGGGCATCATCGAGTTTCATAAGCCCATTCTAGCCCATCGGCAGGGCCAACGCTGCGCCGGACGGCGTCATGCTCCCTTCTCCGCCAACGGGGAGAAGGGAGCATGAGCCGGATTGGCGCTGCGCGCGGTGTTTCGCTGGGGGGTCCATTTTTCACAAGGGATTGACTCCCGCCTCCGACGCATCGATAATCCAAAGACCTTTCTGGCAGCATCCTCCCCGCCCGAAAAGACCCTCGGAAAGTGGGCAGGGCCATGAACGAAGACCTCGACAGGCCGGCGGACTGGCAGCCGGCGCAGGTGGCAGCGCTCGAACAGCTCGTCACCGCGCGCGAACAGGCTGTGCGCGAGCAAACCGTCCGGCTGGCCGTCGCCCTCACCGAGGTGCGTGAGTACGCCCGCCAACTCGAGCATTCCGAGGAGGCACTGCGGCGGCAGACGCACATCCTGCGCCTGGTCCTCGATAGCATTACCGACGGTGTCATCATCGCCGACGAGGACGGCACGGTGCGCCACCTCAACCGCGCTGGCGAGGAGATCCTGGGCAGTGCCCTCGTGGAGGCGCCCCTGGCGCAGTCGAGCGTCCGCTACGGTCTCTATCTGCCCGACACCGTCACGCCCTACCCGCCGCACCAGTTGCCCCTGGCCCGCGCCATCGCCGGCGAGACCGTCTGGGAAGTGGAGATATTCATCCGGAATGCGCGCCGGCCGGTGGGCGCCTGGGTGAGCGTCAACGCCGCCCCGCTGCGCGACGCCGACGGCTCGGCCCGCGGCGGCGTCGCCGCGTTCCGCGACATCACCGCCCGCAAGCAGGCCGAGCGCCGTCTGACCGTCCAGTACGCGGTCACTCGCCTTCTGGCCGAATCCGAGACCGTCGCCCAGACCGTCCCGCGTTTGCTGGAAACGATTGGGGAGCGCATGAGTTGGTCGGCCGGCGCCTTCTGGGCGGTAGACGAAATGCGGGGCGTGATCTCCTGCCTCGA
>DASPXY010000181.1:0-11794 GCA_035637055.1 Gemmataceae bacterium
AGGAGTCGTCGATGCCTGGTTCCGCGTCAAAGACGACGTCGGCATCATTGGCTGGTGGTGCCCGATTCCGGCGGGCAAGAAGAGTCGGAAGAGTTGAGCCGCCTGACGTGAACCGGCATCCGCATTTCGGAGCGGAATCGAAAGCCTGGTTGGCTGAATCCGTGGGCTATCGTAACAGTCGGGAAAGTAGGCGTCGGGGGCGGCAAATCATCGGTATTGATCGAGTTGCCCGCCAAGGCCCCCAGCTTCGCCCTGGCGGCTCGCGGCGATAAAGGCGGCCCTGGGGCCTCCTCATGGGCCAGAACCCCGCCTTGGGGCCGCTGGGGGCCTTCCTGGGGCGAAAGTTTGGCTCCTTCCGACTTCGTCATCAAGCGAAGAGGAACCACTTCTCAAATCTGGTTTTGGGTTCTCCAAGGCTGTTCGACTATCCAACTGGCGTTCCCAGCCCCTCCGGCCTCTGTCCAACTGCGTCGCGGCTGCCAGCGGAAGCCTCGCTGTTCTCGGAGTGAGATAAGCGACGGCAGTCGCTTCCTTTCGGAATCTGGAGCGATAAGATTGTCGAACCGTCGTTCTGGCGTCTATGTCTTCCCGCCACAAAAAAGGCATTTGGGACGGTCGTGGTGCTCGGGCCAGCGTCAGTCCTTCGCAAACACCTTGTGCCCCACGGTCCGTCCCGTCTGTTTGTCGAGAAGTTCGACGTATCGCCCGGCCGCTTCGTTTCCCCAGACGGTGATGATCTTGCCGTCTGTCGTGATGTTGATGCGGTTACGGTACTTCGAGTGACCGATGGGGCCGAGACCCTTGAGTTTGTTCTGCCAGTTCCCGCTCGCGGCAGCGCAGCCTTCGCTGAGGGCGTGACCGATGGGGCCGAGACCCTTGAGTTTGTTCTGCCAGAGGCGTCCGCCGGTCTTGAAGTTGACGGCGACGACACGACAGCCCGTGGCGATGGGGCTGAAGTCGGCCAGGTAAAGGCGGTCGCCCCAGCGCGTGAAGACCGTCTCGCTGTGGCCCTGGAAGGGGGGACCGGCCTTGAGGGGGATGACGAACCAGAAGCCGACGCCCTGGGTCGGGCCGCGGAACTCGTCGGCGGTCAGATGGTGCGTGACGCTCCAGGTCAGACTGGCTTCGCGGTCAGACCATCGCCACGGCAGGCGCTCGGCGACGGCCTGGTAATTGATGACCTTCGCGTCCTTGGCGGCCTTCGGCACGTCACCGACGAGGTGAGACGCGCAGGGCCAGAAGCAGAGGGTGGTGACAAGCAGTGCAACAACCTTCGGCATGCGGTCCGCCTTTCTGAATGCGACTGCGACTGGCAGAGCAGCAATTGCTGCCCTTTCTCTTCCGACAATGCCCACCGGCAGAAACGCAACTCCTCTCTGGCCTATGTCAGCAAGCCGGCCGTCCGCAGTCGCCGCGTGAAGGTCGTGTCGAAGTCGGTGGCCCAACAGAGGCACTGCTCGGGGTTGACCCGAATACCCCAATCGACGCGGTCAACGAACGGTGGCGGCACCCAGGACAGCAGGTACGAGCCGTAGGACGAGTCCGGAAGCCCGTTGGAGGGTTCTTCCACGAAATAGACCCAGGTATCCCAGGCAGGGATGTTCTCCACGTCGAAGATGTCTGCGCATTCGCCTTGCGCCGCACCGTCAAACAGCGTAGCGTCGGGATAGAAGACCAGCAACTTGCCAGCGGCCGAAGCGCGTGCGGACGTTTGCGGGGTTTTCAGTCGCTCCACGAGCAGCCTGGTTCGGGCGTTCGCCAAGGTGTTGACGATGGCTTGACGCTCGGGCGTTGTGCGTGACCGCCCGAATCGCGACACCCAGCAGAGGTGCGGTGGTTGGAGGGCAGGAGTGCGCATGTTGCCCTTCGCCTCGCTGCACCACGCGCTGGCTTCGGCAAGACAACGCCGGAAGAGGCCCAAGGTTTCTTCCCAGGTGAGCGGCAGACCGCACTGCACGACCCAATCGTTGCTGTGTGCTTTCCGGAGTTGCTCCTGTCGAGTTTCCAACCGCAGCTGCCTTGGATCCTTGGGTGGACACTTCCCCAGGGCGAACTGCACACGGATGAACTCCGCGCGTGCGGGTTGACCGTTCTCTTCCAGCCAGTCGGCAAAGACGAGTCGCAGGTGGTCGTCGTCAGGGGCGTCCACGGTGGCCTGGAGGAGCGTGTTGTCGTTCATTGATTCGCTCACTCGCCCTTCAAGTGCTGCATCAGGCCGCCGACGTTCCAGCTGTCCCACCCCTCGAAGAGTTTGCCGTCGCGATAGCGGTGCCAGGTCATGCCGCGGAAACTCACTGCCTTGCCCGTCGCGGCCACGCCGAGGAACTCGCCCCGGTGCATCCCCGTCGCCGACCAGCGTACAACGACATCATCCCCCTCAGCGACGATTCCTTCCACGGTGATCTTCAAGTCGGGGAAGGCCGCGAGGAAAGCGGCATGAACTGCGGCGAACGGCTCTGGGCCGACTGCGTCGCCGTGCTCCAGGTGGCCGACGGCGTCGGCTAGCAACATCTCGAAGATGCACGCTGTCCGCCGCTGGTTCCATACGTCCTCAAACCACCGCTCCGATTGGGCTTTGTTGTCCGTGGCGTTGCTCATCGCCTTTCTCTCCATTATGCATTTGATGTTGCCGAACATCGTACCATGTTGATGCCGTAGCCGCGCGTCGCGAGCGGTTAGGATCGGCGACGAGTGATCCGGCCAGGGGGTGCCTTTTGCTGTCCCGGTTCACAGTCTTACGGAGTAGCGGCGAACATGAAAACGTGCAGGCCGAAGGCCACCAGGCCGCTCAGGCTGACCAGTATTCGCTGCCATCCCGACCCGGTCGCACCCGCCCCGACCCACGGGATCAACTGAACGAGGAAGAGCATGCCGTTGCCGAGCCAGAGCAAGAAGCCGACCTGCGCACCGGCGAAAGTCGGTCGATGTAGAGGGGAACACACACTGTCGTCAGCAGCAAAGCATTCCCGAAGGTCGCCACCGAGAACTTCGGCACGAACGCCAGGACCAACAAGGCAACCGCAGCCGCGTACACCACCGCGAGCGGTGCGAATAGGCAGAACAGGTAGTCCATCTGCTCACCTTATTCCTTGGCAAGGCCGTTGCGAACAGAACCCGCCCCCATGCTACCGGGAGGGCGACCTGATGGGGAGAGCGCGGATTGGCCGCGTAGCGCGGCAACTCGGCCGCAGCGACTCGTTATTGGCGGGGAAGACTGGTATCATGGCATGGATGACGTGCCAGAGGACCACGCGATGAATGCCCTGGACGGCCTGTTGCAAGGCATCGTCGATGACCCACTGGCAGAGGATCGCTGGCTCATCCTCGCCGACTGGCTTGAGGAACACGACGACCCGCGCAAGGCCGAATTGCTCCGGTTGCATCGTCACCTGCTGGCGACTTGCTGCCAGCCCGACCGCCATCCCGAGCGTTGCACCTGGCAAGCACGGATCGTCGATCTGCTCGGTCAGGGCGTCCGGCCGTGCCTGCCGCAACGAACGATCAGCCTCGGTGACGGCGTCGAGATGACGTTCAATTTCATCCCGCCCGGCACGTTCCTGATGGGCAGTCCCGAAGACGAAGCGGGGTGGGAGGACAATGAACCGGCGCACCGCGTGGAACTGACTCGGGGTTTTTGGCTCAGCGGCCATCCGCTGACGCAAGTCCAGTGGCGCGTGGTCATGGGTAGTTGCCCGAACGAGGCCACGACGAACGCTTACCCAATCTCGAACCTCTCCTGGGCCGATTGCCTCACCTTCTGCAAGCAGTCCAGTGAGCGGACGGGTTGGCAGCATCGTCTGCCCACCGAAGCCGAATGGGAGTGGGCTTGCCGGGCTGGGACCACGACCGCTTATTACACCGGGGACGGCGTGGAAGCTATGAAGCGGGCAGGTTGGTGCAATGACGACGGCACTTGGGGCACTGGGAAGCAAACGCTCCCAGGCTACCTGGACTATGGCAAGGGGGCGGCACCGAAGCCCGTAGGCCAGTTCGACCCGAACGCCTGGGGCATGCACGACATGCACGGGAACGTCTGGGAATGGTGCCAGGACTGCTACGAACGCCACTGCCGCCTCGACGAGGAGCGAGTTGACCCTATCGGGCCTGCCAAAGGCACGAAGCGCGTGCTCCGCGGCGGCAGTTACTTCAACGACCCGGTTCGCTGCCGCTCTGCCGCCCGCGTTGGGTTCGAGCCCGACATGCCTGCGGACGCGGTCGGCTGCCGGCTCTGCCTGTGCCTGGATTGACGGGGCGTTCGGCTGCGCGGCGTGTGAGCCCCGTCTGCGTTGCCGTTCTGCTTCCCACTGCCGGTTCCACACGGGCAAGCCGGGCGACTGCGGCTTCGGTGGGCGGTATGCTGGGCGAAGGCGAGCAGGAAGGGAAGATGATGGACGAAAGGGAGTGGCTGAAGGCGACGCACCCGCACGCAATGATCGACTACCTGCGCGGCAACGGCCAGGCGAGCCCCAGAAAACTCCGCCTGTTCGCGGTTGAGTGCTGTCGGCGCATCTGGCACTTGCTGACGGACGAGCGCAGCTGGCGAGCCGTGGAGGTTGCGGAGAGGTACGCCGATGGGCTGGTTAGCAACGCCGAACGCATCCGTGCCCAGCGAGGGGCGGCGCAGTTTGCAGCCGCCAGCAGCCGACTCACCGTGCAAGGACGACTCAGGCGGGGAATTCATTCTGCCGAATGGTCCGCAGCCGATACAGCAGAACGGGCGGCGACGGCAACGAGACGAATCCCCGAGGAGTGCCGGGCGACGGCCGCGATGGCTACCAGAGCCGTCGATCTCTCGGACGGCCGAGCCAATTCCGATGAAGCGGGCCGTCAGGCAGAGCTTCTCCGTGACGTCTTCGGCCCGCTCCCCTTTCGCCCGGTCCCAATCGAACCGTCCTGGCGAACGTCGGCCGTCATGGCCCTGGCGACCAGCATTTACGACGAGCGACGGTTCGAGGACATGCCCATTCTCGCAGATGCTCTCGAAGAGGCTGGCTGCGCCCCCAAGGAGATTCTCCAGCACCTCCGCCAGCGGGAACCTATTCACATCCGCGGTTGCTGGTGTCTCGACCGGCTCCTCAACAAGGAGTAGGACCATGACGGCTGATGACTGGGCTTCGTGCATGGACCCGACCGTAATGCTCCACGACCTGCGGAGCGGGAGAGCAAGCGGGCGGAAGTTCAGACTCTGGGGTTGTGCGTGCGTGCGGCGCATCTGGTCCCTCCTGACGGACGAGCGTAGCCGCAAAGCGGTCGAGGTTGCCGAGCGGTACGCGGACGGATTTGTAGGCGACGAGGAACTGCGCATCGCTGCGGCGGCGGCACCCGTCGAACTGACCCACAGCGTTACTGCCGCAGATGCTGCCTGCGGGGCCGTCCACCCCGACCCGGCACGAGCCGCCGAATTTGCTGCGTTCGCCGCACGAGCCGCTGTCGTCAGGGCGACCGCTGCCACACAATCTCCCCGTGCGGCCCGCGCTGTCGCCAAGGCTGCCGAGCGTGCCGCTCAGGCCACCCTGCTCCGTTGCGTTTTCGGCTCCCGACCGTTTCACCCCGTGGTGATCGACCCATCCTGGCGAACGCCGAGCGTGCTGACCCTGGCAAACAGCATCTACGAGAACCTGCGGTTCGAGGACATGCCGGTGCTCGCCGATGCCCTGGAAGAGGCCGGTTGCAC
Source organism: Gemmataceae bacterium (assembly GCA_035637055.1). Lineage (GTDB taxonomy): Bacteria > Planctomycetota > Planctomycetia > Gemmatales > Gemmataceae > DASPXY01. The sequence goes on from DASPXY010000181.1 coordinate 5,675, forward strand.
GGACTCCGCGATCCTTGACCACTGCCGCGGGTCGGGGGCGCACACGAGGGGCTGCTGGCCGGTCGATCTGCTGCTCGACAAGGAGTGACGCCATGACGGAGCGGGAGTGGCTGGTCTGCATGAAAAGGCCCGACATGATGTGGGCTCACGTGCGCGGCAGCGTCAGCGAGCGGAAACAGCGGCTGTTCGCCGTAGCCTGTGCCCGTCACTTTTGGCCATCATTCGTTGACGACCGCAGCAGAGCTGCGGTGCTCGCAAGCGAGGAGTACGCTGACGGGCGATTGACCCGAGCCGAATTGTTGGTCAAGCATCAGGCGGCGTACTACCCAGCCTCGCAAGATGCGTGGTTCGCCTTCGCTGCATCGGCTTCAGAAGCGGAGAGCGCGGCATGCAGCGTGGCATTGCAGGGCTTTCATCTCGCGGCCAGACGAGTACAGCGGTATACGACATCTTGGCATTCGCTGAAACGGCTGGCCTGCGACCTCTTCCGTGAGATCTGCGGCAACCCCTTCCGCCCCGTCGCCATCGACCCCACCTGGCTCGCCTGGCAGGGCGGCACGATTCCGAAACTGGCGCAGGGCATCTACGATGACCGAGCCTTCGACCAACTCCCCGTCCTGGCCGATGCTCTGGAGGAAGCTGGCTGCGCCGACGCGGAGGTTCTCGGTCATCTCCGCGGGCCTGGGCCTCACGCCCGTGGGTGCTGGTCCGTTGACCTCCTACTCGGGAAGGAGTGACGTTCCATGAACGAGGCCGACTGGTTGAGCAGCACGAACCCGCGAGCGGTGCTCCTCCGCCTGCGTGACTCGGCCAGCGACCGGAAATTGCGACTGCTCGCCTGTGCCTGTTGCCGGACGGTTTGTCGTGAACTGGGTCGCATTCACGTCCGGGGCTGCTACGTCGTGGACTTCCTGCTCCAGAAGGGGTAACGCCATGCACGAGGAGCAGTGGCTGGCTTGCGCGGACCCGGTTACGCTGCTCCGGTTCCTCAGCGGCAGGAAGGGCCTGTGGGGGAGGCTCTTCCCCGGACAGGACGCGCACCTCGCCCGACGCGCGCTCGACCGGAAGTGCCGGCTGTTCGCCTGCGCGATCTGCCGCGGCGTGGAGCAACGGTTCGGGCCAAAGTTCCTGCGGTTTATCGTCGTCAGTGAGCGATACGCCGATGGCTCTGCCACCCGAGCGGAACTGAAGGCAGCGCGTGACGAGGCGTACTGGGTTGCCAACCCTCCAGGGATTGTCCCGGACTGGGAAGACCCCCAGCCCGGGGGGAACGCGCTCATCTCCGTCACGGCCGTTGATGCCGTCGTCGCAGCCCTACGCATCAGTAGCGTGGCCCCGGACTTGCCCTATTACTTTTCGGGGGGGAAGGTTGACAACGCTGAAGAAGTCGTCCGCATCCTCTGCGGCTTGTTGCGCGAGGTCTTCGGGAACCCGTTCCGTCCCCTCACTCTGACCTCTTCCCTGCGTAGCTGGGAAGGCGGCCTCGTCCCCCGCCTCGCCCAGGCCGCCTACGAGGAGCGTTTGCTGCCGAGCGGCACCCTCGATACCGCCCGCCTCGCCGTCCTTGCTGACGCCCTTGAGGAAGCCGGGCTAGCAGACGCTGAACTCCTCAGCCATTTGCGCAGCCCCGCCCTGCACGTTCGAGGTTGCCACGCCCTGGACACGATCCTCGGCAAGGCGTAGCCCAAGCGGAAGGCAAGGGTACGCTGCCAGTTTCAATACTTCGATGGGTTGGGAGGTCGGGGAAGCCGCCGCGGGGGGCAGGGTATGGGGAAGAGGAGACCGATGGACGAGGCTGCTTGGCGGGCCTGCACGCAGCCGACGCTCATGCTCCGTTTCTTGCGCGGGCGGGTGAGCGTCCGCAAGTTGCGCCTCTTCGCCGTGGCCTGTTGCCGGCGGGTGCAATCCCTGATGGCCGACGAGCGGAGCCGGGCGGCTGTCGACCTGGCCGAACGGCGTGCGGATGGCCACGTCACCGAACGGGAGGTGCGTGCGGTGCGTGCCGCCGCCAAGGTCGTGGACGACATCGTACGGTCCGCTTATCTGACGGCGCGGAGTTCGAGCGAGCCGCCTTACGGCTACGGCCCCGCCTACGCGGCCTGTAACGCAGCAGGCGCGGCCGCAGCGGTGCTCTCCGCGGACGCGAACATCCCCGCGAGCCTGGCCGCCTATGCCTTGGCCGGCAGGGACTGCGCTACCGAATCGAAGGAAGCCGCCGACGATGCCTTCCGGGCGGCAACCCGGGCAGCCTTCGCTGAAGAGGCTGAATTGTTGCGCGACATCGTCGGCACCCCGTTCCAGCCTGTGCCCTTCGACCCTGCCTGGCGGACGCCGAACGTGGTCGCTCTGGCGACGGTCCTTTACGAGGACCGCCGGTTCAAGGACATGCCGGTGCTCGCCGACGCCCTGGAAGAGGCCGGCTGCAACAACGCGGGTATCCTGGCGCATTGTCGCCAGCCAGGAGTCGCCCACACACGAGGCTGCTGGCTGATCGACTTGCTCCTCGACAAGACGTAGTAACCACCCGAGAGGCACCCACAACACGCCATGAACGGTCCCGCGCTGCACACCGAGCGACTCTTCTTGCGCCCCTTCCGTGAGGACGATCTCGACGATCTGGCCGCCCTCTATGCCGATGTCGAGGTGATGCAGTTCCTCGGCGAAGGAAGGCCGCTGGCCCATGTGCAGACCAAGGAGCGGTTGGAGCGGATGCTGCGGCACTGGCAGGAACACCGCTTCGGCATCTGGGCCTTGTTCGCGCAGGCGAGCGGTGACTTCGTGGGGCGGTGCGGAGTGGCTTACCTGCACCGCCCTGGCCAGCCGGAACTCGCCTACACCCTCGCCCGGCGGTACTGGAACCAGGGGCTCGCCAGCGAGGCAGTAGCGCGGACGGTGCGGCATGCTTTCGAGGTGCTCGGCCTGCCCCGCGTGGTGGCCTTCGCACGTGTCGAAAACGTCGCGTCGCAAAAGGTGATGACGAAGATCGGCATGGCCTTCCAGGAGCAGTCCCAGTACGGCGGCCTCGACGCCGTCATGTACGTGGTGGAGAACGCTGCCAAGCGTACGAGCGGCACGTAACGAACGCCCCCGCCTCGGCCGAATTCCGTTGACACTCTTCTGCTTGCGAGCCACACGAGCAGCGGTTGCAAGGGTGCTTGGTGGCAACAGCACTGGACCTCCCAACGAAAGCGCAGCCGGTGTCCTCTCCTCCCTTGTCGGCACCATCGCGGTTATCCCAACGCTACCGCAGCGGTTCTCTCCTGGAGAACGCGTGCCAGCATCACCCCGTTTTCGCAGGGCTGACGAGAAGGAACTCCGCGTACCGAGAGGCTTCTTGCAGGAGGGGAATTCGTGGAGAGTCATCGTCAAACCACTGCCGCCCGCCTCGTTCCGGCACTCGCAGTTCTCGGGCCAGACCTCCTCCACCTCCCTGCCTGGCGGCGGTGGACCGCGGTCGCCCTGCCCTTCCTGTGCTGCGGAGCCTACTTCCTCTGCGCCTGGCTAGGGTGGTGGCCAGCGGCCGTTTTCGCCGTCGTGGTTTTGAGTTTTGTCACCTACGGCTCGACCTCGCACGACCTCGTCCACCGCAGCCTCGGCCTGTCGCGGGTGGCCAACGACTTCTTCCTGTGCGTGATTGAACTGCTCACGTTGCGGAGCGGGCACGCCTATCGGGCGGCCCACCTGCACCATCACGCCCGCTTTCCCCATCCTGACGACATCGAGGCCACCGCCGCACGCAAATCCTGGTTGGGAGCCATCGCCGAAGGGCCGGCGTTTCAGTTGCGGCTCTGGCTGTGGGCGGTGCGGCACGCGAGCAGCGCGAGAGCTTGGATCATCGGGGAAGGTGTGGCCTGCCTCGCTCTCGGCGGCCTGACGGTGGCTCTCTGGCCGATGACGCCCATCCCGCTGGTCTATGTGGTGCTGGTGATCCTGGGCAGTTGGCCGATCCCACTGGTCACCTCCTACGTGCCACACGACCCGGACGGGAGCGATGACCTCGCGCAGACGCGGGCCTTCCGGGGCGTGATCGCTGCGGTGATCGCGCTGCGGCACCTCTACCACCTGGAACACCACCTCTACCCGGCCGTCCCCCACCAGCACTGGCCGGAACTGGCCCGGCGGCTCGACCCCTATCTCGCTCGGGCAGGCGTCAAGCCCGTCAAGTTCTGGTTCTGAAGCTGGCTGCCGCTCAACGGGGTAGCTCGTCCTCGTCTTCCGCTTCTTCGTCGGGAACTCGTAGCTCGCCAAAGAGCCACGAGGCGTCCGTCAGGTTGCCCAGCAAGTCTGCCCTTGCCTCCGCGTCTGGGATCGACACCACGACCAGGTCATGGTGATGCGCCAGGTAGACTTCCTTGCCCGCCGTGTCCGCCAGATAGCAGTCACGCAGCCCGACCGAGGCGAACAGCAGGCAAGCGGCGACCACATCAGCAAACCGCTCGTCAGCGCGGGAGAGGAGCCGGGGCCGGTCCGCATCGGTCCCGGAATTGGGGGCAAAGAACGGCGCTGCCTTGGTAGGCACGTCCATGCCCCAGTTACGGTGGATGGGCTGATCCAACGTGCTCCAGGGAAGACCATGGTCCGCCCAGGCAACGACCTGCTCGAAGCGCGCCAGCCGGGACAATAGCCATGAGCCTGGCCCTGCGAGGAAGTCGTGCCAGTAGCCGGGCGGCTGCCGCGCCACCAATTCCAGCCATCGGCTGCTGTGGGGATCAGGGCACGGAGCGATATGGAAGATGCGCTCCGGTTCGGCTTCGCAGAGGAAGAACCGCTGCGGATACACCTGGGAGATGATGCCGTCCGGCTCCACGGCCACGGTGATGACTGTGTCGGCGTCGGGCCAAAGGGTGAAGCCAGTCACGGTCTCTTCGTTGGGCTCCGTGACCCGGTGGCCCTGGCGTTCGAGCCGGGAACGCCAGGCTGCGAGTGACACTTCCTCCAGCATAAATGCTTCTCCCAATCGACAGCGAACTGAGGCGAGACGGCGCGCGCTCACCGGACCACACCGGACGAGTCGTTCACCACTTGTAGTCCAGGCTGAAGCACCGCTCCACCCACCGCTCGATCTCCACACGGTTCTCGACATTCGTTGGCTCCAAGGGTCGGTTGGCGACCATCGCGCGGAACTCGGCCATCTCAGCAGAGCGGTCGGCCGCTTTCACCACCTGACCGTTCTCGAACAGCACCTCGTGGACCTGCCGGAACTTCCAGGCGGGATGGAAACCCATGTGGACGTACAACTCTTGAATGAAGTCGTGACCCAGCAGCAAGCCCCCGGAGAAGGGAACCACGGCCCGCAGATTGTCGTAGCGGAAGTCCGACGATTCCCAGCTGGTCTTGACCTCGCCTGTGCGGACATTCGTGCTGTGGCCGCGGATCGTGTAGCGTTTGGGGCTCTTGCCGAACAGTAGTGGTCCCTCGCCCCGTTCGGCAGCAGCCTGGTCGTCCGGCCCCAAGCCGATGTTGACGGTCGCCAGCTGGAGGGTGTCCTCGGCAACTTCGTAAGTGCAGTGGTAGCCGCGCCAACAGGCCGTCGAGATCATCACAGGCCGGATGCCGTGGCTCGCGGGGTCGAATAAGCGAGCACCGTTGATCCCGGCGATACTGTGCGGTTTGCTGCGGTAGACGACCACATCGCTGATCTGGGCTGTCATGGCTGCTCTCCTGTGCTTGCCTACGATCCGGGTTTGGGCGCGCAACCTCGCCTCCGACGTCGAAGGCATCTCCCTGGCCTGCACACGATCCTGGGCGTCGGTTAGACAACCCCGCCGGCCGCCTGGTTCGTGTCGAGCCGCTTGCAAAAGGCGACGAAAGCCTCCTCATCCGCTGCACGCCGGTCCCAGTCGAGGTGATCCTCGGCAAGGTAAGTTGTCCCGATCTCGGTCGGTACGTTCCGCAGGTGCTGGATGCCCTTGGTGTGACCCAGGTACAGAGCCAGCGCAGCCGGGGAGAACTTCTTGAGGTAGCTGACGACCAGGCGGAGTGTGCCACCGCCAATCACGTCGTCTTCGATGAGGAGCACACGGCTGCCCTTGAGCACCACCAGGTCGTCCGCGGACTCGCACCGGGTCGGCGGATAATCGGTGCAGACCGAGAGCACCTTCGCCTCCAGGTGCTCGAAGA
>DASPXY010000182.1:0-3993 GCA_035637055.1 Gemmataceae bacterium
ACGGACGCGGGAGCGAACGGTCAAGGGCCAGACGAGCGTGGAGGTGGTCTCCGGCAGCACCCGTCTGCGGCCCGAGCAGGCCGACGCGGCCCGGCTCTTGGCCTTGGTGCGCGCGCCGTGGCGGATCGAGAACAGCCTGCACGACGTGCGCGCTGGGACGTTGGGGGCGCCTCGCCCAGCGCCGGTCTCTTCCCGAGGACTCATCATGCTTGCACTCACCATCCGCCAACCGTTCGCCGCGCTCATCCTCCGCGGCCTGAAGACCGTGGAGTTTCGCTCGTGGCGCCTTCCCCTCGGCGTTGACATCGCCCTACACAGCAGCCGCGCCTTGCCGTCGCTCGACGACCTACGCTTGGCCCTGGCCATGTGCGACGACCCGCCCGAGTTCGAGAGCGAACTGGCGGCGCGTTCCTGGCTCGCCCAGCTCCCCCGCGGGAAAGTGCTTGGCGTGGTCCGCTGTGTCGCCCACGGCGAGGCGCCCGAGGGTTACCCGTTCGGCGCAGTGTCGAACCGCCTCGAAGTGGTCGAGGAGTTCGAGAAGCCCGTTCACGCGATCGGGCAGCGCGGGCTGTGGACCTGGTCGCCGCCAGCTCGCATCGTGGACCCCCCGGAAATGATCCAGCCGGACCTATTCGACGAGAACCCTGCAGCATGATACAACGGGGACGGGTGCCATGCGGGGTTCACCTACGAACCTTGCTCCAGGACAACGTACTTCGATAAACTATGTACGATACCTTCCAGGCGGGCGACCTGACTGCGGTCATTGGCGACAATTCGGCCGCCGGGATGCACCGCGCCGGCTACAACGGCCTCTGGAGCCTCACCCATCGCACCGAGGCGGCGAACCTCTTCGTACCCACGGTGGCCGGCCTCAACCTCGAACACATCTTCGACGGCGACCATCGCGACCAGGGCGCCGCCCGCACCATCTTCTTCGAGCCGCGCAACGCCCCGATGACCTTCCGCCGCGTCTCGAAAACCGAGGCGGAACTCCATCAGCCGCCAACCCCCACGTTCCATCTCGAAAGCTGGACGCGCTTCAGCCTCCAGGCGCCGCATTATGTTGACATGCACTTCCGCTTTCGGGCCACGCAGCACGTCTTCACGCACGGCTACATCGGCCTGTTCTGGGCGAGTTACATCAACGCCCCCGAGGACAAAAGTATCTACTTCCGCCACGGCGGCACCTGGCACCAGCTCTGCACCCAGCGGCACAACGACGAGAGCACCGTCCGCCACACGGGCGACAAACTCGACCTGCGTTTCAGTGAGGGCTACCCCGACGCCCTCTACCGCCACCTCTCGCCGTTGCGCTTCGAGGAGCCGTTCTATTACGGGCTGTTCCGCAACCACCTTGCTATACTGATGTTTGACCGCACCGCGGGGATCCGCTTCACCCATTCGCCCAGCGGCGGCGGGCTGAACAAGGAAATGCAGACGACCAATCCGGCCTGGGACTTTCAGTATCTGTTACCTCGCTATGAGGTGAAACGCGCGTACGAGTTCCGGGCGCGGTTGGTTTACCGCCCGCGCTGCAGCCGGGCGGAAGTGATCCGCGAGTATGAAAATTGGCGCAAGGGGCGTTAACGCGAATAGTGGATGGTGGATGGTGGATGGTGGATGGTGGATGGTGGATGGTGGATGGTGAAGAGGTCCTGTCCCTTTTCACCATCCACCATCCACCATCCACCATCCACTATTCGCAGAGGAGGTTTCCGCGATGAGCAGTCCGCAACAACCGGCCGCGGCCGGCCAGCAAGGCGCCGTGATTGTCCCGACCATGCCGCAGCCCATCTACGCTTTCGGCTGGCCGCCGGGCAGCATCCGGGCCATGCTCACCCTGATCATCGTGGCGATCGCCTGCGCCCTGATCCTGATCTCCAAACACAACAATCAGCCTATTCCCGTTCCTGCCTATCTGGTTTATCTGCTGTTCCTGGCCGTGGCTTTCTACTTCGGGGCCCGTGGCCAGACGCACCACGACACGAACGTGCCGCCGCCGCTGTACCTGCCGCGCGGCTGCGTGCGCCTGATTATCCTCGCCGCCCTGACCGCGACCGTGACGTACAAGATCGTCAACGACCGCACCGGCCTGGAGGACCAGTTCAGGGCGTCGTTCGATGCGGCCAAAACTCAGCCGCTCTTGCCGTTGGTGGTGTTTGGCGGCTTTTTCGTCGGCGTGATCGTCCGCGCGATCATCGGCCGGCACGAGCGCTCGGCGTGGGCGCAGAACATGGAAGCGTGGTTCGCCCTGATCGCGGTGCTGATGATGAGCATCGCCGCCCTGATCGACCTGGTGATCAAGCCGACTTTGCCGCAGTGGGTCGATCTGCCGACCTGGGAAGGCATCCTGGGCGGGGTCGTGTCGTTCTACTTCGGCGTCCGCTCGTGAAAGGAAACGCGATGCCCTTGCTGGACCACTTCCGCCCGCCGTTGCACCCGCAGCGCTCCTGGGAGTCGTTCCATGCGCGCTGGGCCACCGCGATCGCCGACACCCTCGACAGGACATTGCCGCCGCGCTACTTCGCCGAGGTGCATACCCGCCTGGGCAGCCAGGTCGAGGCGGACATTGCGGACTTCGAGCGCCCTGCCGAGCCGTCGGGCAATGGCCCGGCAGCCGGGGTCGTGTTCCCGGCAGTCTTCCCGGACGATTTTGAAGTCGAGGTCCGCGACGCCCGCGATGACGCCCGACTGGTCGCCGTGGTGGAGTTGGTCAGCCCCGCCAACAAGGACCGGCCAGAGACCCGGCGGGCGTTCGCAGCCAAGTGCGCCGCCTACTTGCAGCGCGGTATTGGCCTGGTCGTCGTGGACATTGTGACCGTGCAGCAGTTCAACCTGCACAACGAAATGGTCGCAGCGCTGAAGTTTGGCGAGGCGTTCGCGATGCCGGCCGACCCCCACCTCTACGCGATTGCCTACCGGCCAGCGCGTCGTCAGGAGACCAACCAGATCGACGTCTGGCCGGGAACATTGACGGTCGGCGGAACCCTGCCACTGCTGCCGCTCGCCCTGCGCGGCACCCGCGCGATCCCGCTCGATCTGGAGGCAAGTTACACCGACGCTTGCCAGCGCAGCCGCCTGTAAATGAGCAAAAACCGCTTGGGCTTGGCGAAGAGATCGCCAAGCCCAAGCGGCAAACATTCCCCGCGACGGCATGTTAATACATGTCCTCGCCGCCGCCAGGACCGCCGCTCTTCTTCTCGTCCGCCTTGGGCGCGTCGGCCACCAGCGCGTCGCTGGTCAGCAGCAGCGTCGCCACGCTGGCTGCGTTCTGCAGGGCGCTGCGAACCACCTTGGTCGGGTCGATGATGCCTTCCTTGACCATGTCGCAGTACTGGCTCAAGCGGGCGTCATAGCCGTAGTTTTGCGACTTGTTCTCGATGACCTTGTTGGCCACAACGTCGCCGTTCTCGCCGGCGTTCTGCACGATCTGCACGATCGGCGAACGGCAGGCCCGCACCACGATGTCGTAGCCGGTCTTCTCATCGTCGCTCAGGTCGGTGCGCTTCAGGCCCTCCGACGTCCGCAGCAGGGCGACGCCCCCGCCCGGCAGAATGCCCTCCTGGATGGCCGCCCGCGTCGCGTGCATCGCGTCCTCGACGCGCGCCTTTTTCTCCTTCATCTCGCTCTCGGTCGCGGCCCCGACGTTGATCTTCGCGACGCCACCGGAGAGTTTCGCGATCCGCTCGCTCAGCTTCTCCTTGTCGTAGTCGCTGGTCGATTTCTCCAGCTCGCGCTGGATGAGACCGGTCCGGCCCTGGATGTCGGCCTTCTTGCCGGCGCCTTCGATCATGACCGTGTTGTCCTTGTCGATCTTGACCTTCTTGGCCCGACCCAGGTCCTTGAGCTGGACGTTTTCGAGCTGAATGCCAAGGTCTTCGAACACGGCGCGGCCGCCGGACAGAACGGCGATGTCCTCGAGCATTGCTTTGCGGCGATCGCCGTAACCCGGCGCCTTCACGGCGGCACACTTGAACGTGCCGCGCAGCT
>DASPXY010000183.1:0-2946 GCA_035637055.1 Gemmataceae bacterium
GACCGACCCTCTCAACGCGGTCCTGATCGCGCGTAACATCCTGCGTGGCTTGAAGCGTGTCGCGCCACAGGATGCCGACTACTTCACCACGCGCGAGACGGATTTCGAGGACCGGATGTATCGGGCCCTGTTCGGCGACGAATTGGTGAAGCTGCTCGGGGGCAACACGCTCGCCGATCTCGATCGGCAGGGCAAATTGTTCACTTTCCTCGGCCAACAGCAGTATCAAGGTGCTCCGCTCATTAACCGGCTGGGGGGCTGGCTCAAGCAGGGGATGTCGTTCCGCGGGAAATTGGTCGCCTGCTATCACAAGGAGTGGGATTATTTCTCGCGCGAGTTCCAGGTCACCTGTTTCGATTACATCGAGCCGAAGCCTGGCATCCCGCCGACGCCGCGGCACGTGCAGGAGATCATCACCGCGATGCGCGACCGGCACATCCAGGTGCTGTTGTCCACCAACTACTACGATCGCAGCCAGGTGATGGGAGTTGCGCAGCGCACCGGCGCCAAGGCCGTCATCGTGCCGTCCAACACCGGCGGCTCGGCAGGCGTGAACAGCTATTTCGATCTCATGAATCTGTGGATTTCCCAGCTCGCCGGGGCGTTTGGCACGCAGGAGGTTCCGTGAGCGGTTTTCAGCTGATGTTGCCACCGTTCATGGCGTGCATGATTCTGGTGGCAATGCTGTCCTACCTGGGGCTGCACGTGATCGCCCGCGAGGTGATCTTCGTCGACCTGTCGCTCGCGCAGATGGCCGCCCTCGGCAGCCTGTCGGCGCTGCTGTTCCACGTAGCCCCCGAGTCGCCGACGACCTATGTCTTTGCCCTGCTGGCGACGGCGATCGGCGCGTTCTTGTTCGCCCTGACGCGGACGTCGGGACACGGCGGCACCGGCAAGGGCCGAGTGCCGCAGGAAGCGTTCATCGGGATCGTGTACGTGGTCGCATCGGCCGCCGCCGTCCTGGTGGCGAACAAGGTGCCCGGCGGCGGCGAGGCGGTCGAAAAGACGCTGGTGGGGAGCTTGTTGTGGGTCACCTGGCCGACGATCGTGAAGCTGGCGATTGCCTACGCGTTGCTCGGCGTGTTTCAGTTCGCGCTGCGACGCCGCTTTCTCACGATCTCCTTCCATCCTGAACAGGCGGAGGCGGAGGGGTGGAAAATCCGGCTCTGGGACTTCCTTTTCTATCTGTCCTTTGGTGTCGTGATCACGTTGGCGGTTCCTATCGCCGGAGTCTTGATGGTGTTCAGTTTCCTCGTCGTACCCGCCGTAATCGCCAATCTCTTCACGGCCGACAAACGGCAGCTCACGATCATCGCGTGGAGCTCCGGGGCACTCGCGTCGATTCTCGGGCTCTGGCTTTCGTACACGAAGGATCTGCCAACCGGGCCGCTCGTCGTCTGCATGTATGGGCTACTGCTGATTGTGGCGGCGGTGCTGCGCAGGTTGGGCGTCGGGGACAAGGCGGTGACTCCCTGACGGCCGGCAAACTGCTGCTCATCTTGATGCTGTTGGCCGTCGGGCCGTCAGGCTGTCTGGCCGCCCAGGTTTCGGTGCGCTTCTCTCTCGGCGGCCGCTACAGCACCGCGCTGGTCCGCGACTCGCTCGTCGTGCCAATCGATCTACACCCTGCGCTCGCGCCGACGTTGCAGCTTGGCCTGCGCGAGGACTTCAACGGTCCGTGGACCGGGGACGCGACGCTCGACCTGTCGTCGTCCAAGCTGAAGCGCCACGAGAGCGGCAGTGACTTCGATGCCGGCTCGGTCACTGCGGTCGCCCTGACGATCGGGCTGCGTCGCGACCTTGCCACCAACATCGGCGCACGGCTCGGAATCGGCGGCCTGGTTTACTCGGGCAGTGACCTGGGCGTGTTTCAACGGGGCGGCGGCGGGATCCTGCCACTCATCTCACTCGCAACGACCTATGCGCCCTCCTTCGGCGAACGGCATGGGATCGAATTGGCGCTGCAGTATGACGTCCACCGCTTCCTCACGCCGGCGCTCCGCAGCGTCGGATTCAACCGCCCGCGGCCGGTGCATCGCATCGCGATTGCGGTGAGTGGGAGACTGCTCGGCAAATGAAAGCGACCCTCGCGCTCGTCATCGCCCCGCTCCTGGTCGGCTGCGAGGATCTGGCAGCGCCGAACCGGACGCCGCGCTATCTCGCCGATCTCGCCGGCGAGACGTTCCACTGGCCCCCCGACCGTCTCCCCGTCCGCTATTTCGCGGACCCGCGCGGGGCGATGCCGGCACTGATCCGCCGGGGTCTGAGCGTCTGGGAGAGCCAGTTCCTGTATGGCGAGTTCAAGGGCGTGTTCGTCGCCGATTCGAACCTCGCCGACGTCATCGTGCGCTGGCAGGATAGCGTCCCGCCGGACGTTCCACCCGATACCGCGGGGGCGCTGGGTGCGTGCGATGGCCTCACCACGTACGTCATCGACTCAACGCACGCGATAACTGATCCGCTCCGCGTGCAGCTGCGCGTGCGACTGGGGTTCACGACGGCGCAGGTCGCGGCCTGCCTGCCCCGCGTGGCGACCCATGAGCTGGGCCACTCATTGGGCATTCTCAGCCACAGCCCCGCTACGACCGATCTGATGTACGGCACGCCGGCGACCGACACCCCAACGAACCGCGACCGCAACACGGCACAGGTGCTGTACCACACGCCGGCGACGATCACGCCGCCCCCCCCCCGCTGACCTGCTACCGAATGCGGACGATGTTCAGTCGCGGGACGAGCGCAGCCGAGACGGCTGCTTGACATCCCCGGATCGCGCGTCTAGCATAACCCCTTCTCAAGAAAGGACTTCTGCTTTTGTCCAGCCGCCGCCAGGAGGCCCTCGACTATCACGCACAGGGCCGCCCTGGGAAGATCCAGGTCACGCCAACAAAGCCGTTCAAAGATCAGCGGGACCTCTCCCTGGCCTACACCCCGGGAGTGGCGGAG
>DASPXY010000184.1:0-5423 GCA_035637055.1 Gemmataceae bacterium
CTTCCAGTTCGGGAAGTGATAGTCGTGAGCCACGATTCGGGCGCCCGGCTTCAGGCGGGCCTTGACAACCGGCTCCAACTTGGCCATGAACTCCGGCAGCATGTACAGGCAAATGACCGTGGCGCGCTCCATGTCCTTGACCGCCGGCCCTTCCAGGGCGTTGCCCTGGCGGATCTCGACGAGCTTCTCGACGCCAAACTTCTTGACGGTGGCGTGCGATTCCTTGATGCGGACCGGGTTGAGATCCACGCCGACGCCCTTGGCCTTGTACTTCTTGGCGGCGGTGGCGACGATGCGGCCATCGCCGCAGCCGAGGTCGAAGACGACGTCTTTATCGGTGACCTTGGCCATGTCGAGCATCTTCTCGACGGCGTTCTGCGGGGTGGGCACGTAGATCAGGTTGAAGCCATCCTTTTCCCCGTCCCCCCGGCCGAACGTCGTGCCGGCGAGGACCAGGCAGGTCAGCAGCCCTGCGAAACCAAGCGTGCGGGTGCGAAGCATTGACGTCTCTCCTGATAGACCTTGGATTGAGCAGACAACCCTGTGTGTCAGGGTAGAACCCCGGACATGATAGGGAAAGCGGACCGAAGGAAAAAGGCAAAAGGAAAAAGGAAAAAGGAAGAGGGCCAAACTCGCCCTTTTGCCTTTTTCCTTTTGCCTTTTGCCTTGGTCGCGGCTACGCGACGGCGGCGACGCCCGCTTCTTTGCGGAGAGCCGCGGCCTTGTCGGTTCGCTCCCAGGTGAACGTCGGCAGTTCACGTCCGAAGTGGCCATGCCGCGCCGTCTCGTGGTAGATCGGCTTGCGCAGGTCGAGCATCTCGATGATGCCGCGCGGCGTCAACTTGAAGTGCTTGCGGATCAGGTGGACGAGTTGCTCCTCGGTGATGCCGTTGGCCTGTGTCCCGTAGGTCGTCACCCAGATATTCAGCGGATCGGGATAGCCAATGGCGTAAGAAAGCTGCACCTCGCACTGTGCCGCCAAACCCGCCTTGACGATGTTCTTGGCGATGTAGCGCGCCATGTACGCCGCCGAACGATCGACCTTCGTCGGATCCTTGCCGCTGAAGGCGCCGCCGCCGTGCCGGCCGCGGCCGCCATAGGTATCGACGATGATCTTCCGCCCCGTCAGGCCGCAGTCGCCGTGCGGGCCGCCGCAGAGGAAGTTGCCCGTCGGGTTAATGTGGCAGCGAATGTGGTCCTCGTTGATCTCGTCCGGCGACATGCCCGGCAGCACCAGCGAGAGGTCGCCCTTGACGAGATCGTGCCATTCGGCCTTGAGCGTCGGCAGAATCAGCTTCTCGACAATGATCTGCCGGGCCTTGTCGGAGAAGATTTCCTTGCCGTTCTTCTTCTCCATCGCGCTTTCGTCGTGCTGCGTCGAGAGGACGACCGTATGAATGCGGTGCGGGGTGCCGTCGGCCTCGTACTCGATGGTGACCTGACTCTTGGCGTCGGGCCGGACGAACTTCAATTCGCCGCTGCGGCGCAACTTGGCGTGGTTCTCGACCAGGCGGTGCGCCAGGTAGATCGGCAGCGGCATCAGCGTGGAGGTTTCCTTGCAGGCGAAGCCGAACATCATGCCCTGATCGCCGGCGCCGCCGACATCGACGCCCATCGCGATGTCGCCGGACTGGTTGTGCAGGTACGTCTGAATCTGGCAGGTGCTGGCGGCGAAGCCGATGTTCGGGTCGGTGTAGCCGATCTCCTCAATAGTCGAGCGGATCAGGCCATCGAGGGTTTTGCGCGACAGGTCGGCCTTGGTGGTGATTTCGCCGGCGACGACGGCGAGGTCGGTGGTGACCAGGGTCTCGCAGGCGACGCGGCTGGTGGGGTCGGCCTTGAGGCAGTGGTCGAGGATGGCGTCGCTGATCTGGTCGGCCACCTTGTCGGGGTGGCCCATCGAGACGGATTCACTGGTAAAGAGATAACGGTCCGTGTTCACGGAAAAGCCCTCGTGGAAAAGAGAATCGCCCGAAGCGTTACAGTCCCCACTTGATGGGAGGATTATAGAGAAAAGGCGCCTTTGGGTGCAACGGCAACTGGCGCCGACGGCGGGGTTTGGCGCACAAGCCCACGGGCCGCGGCCCGTGGGCTTCACGCGGTCCTGTCCAGCGCGGTAAGATGCTCCTCATGAAAGCAGAGATCATTTCCATCGGCAGCGAACTCACGAGCGGCCAAAACCTCGACACGAACAGCCAGTGGCTCAGCCGGCGGCTGGCGGAGATCGGCATTGCCGTCGGCTGGCACACGACCGTCGCTGACGACCTCGACGACAATGTCGCCGCCTTCCGCATCGCCGCGGCACGGGCCCGGCTGGTACTGGTGACCGGCGGCCTCGGCCCGACGCAGGACGACCTGACGCGCGACGCTCTCGCCCTGGCCGCCGGCGTCGAGTTGGTCTTTCACCCGGAATCGTTCGAGCAAATCAAGGCGATGTTCGCCCGCCGCAATCGGCCAATGACCGAGCGTAACCGCGTCCAGGCGATGTTCCCCGCCGGGGCCGAGGTGATTCCCAACGCCAACGGCACGGCGCCGGGGATGTGGCTGAAGCTGGGCGACTGTCTGCTTGCGAGTATGCCTGGAGTACCCTCCGAAATGTACGCGATGTTCGAGAGCCAGGTGCGGCCGCGCCTGCTGGCGCTGGAGCGGACCGCCGGCGTGGTCGTGCAGCGCAAGATCAACTGCTTCGGTTCGGGTGAGTCGGCAGTTGAGGAAAAACTGCTGGACCTGACGCGGCGCGGCCATGTGCCCGAGGTCGGTATCACCGTGTCCGATGCAACCATTTCGCTGCGCATCCTGGCGCACGCGGCCAACGTCGAGGAAGCGCAGCGGCAAATCGCCCCGGTGGAGCGCACCATCTGCGAACGCCTGGGCAATCTCGTCTTCGGCTTCGAGGATGAGGATTTGCAGGATGCCGTCGCGCGACTGCTGGCGGAGAAGCGCGTCACGCTGGCGACCGCCGAGAGCGTCACCGCCGGCCAGGTGGCGGAGCGATTGGCGCGCGTGCCGGGCGTGAGTCCTTGGCTGCGCGGCGGCGTGGTCGCCTACGATCAGGGCATCAAGAACGCCCTGCTCGGCGTGCCGCAGGAATTGCTCGACACCCACGGCGCCATCAGCGCGCCGGTGGCCGAGGCGATGGCAGTGGGCGCCCGGACACGGCTGCGGGCCGATCTCGCCGTCAGCACGACGGGGCTGGCCGGACCCGAAGGTGCGACGCCGGACAAGCCGCTCGGGCTGGTGTACGTCGGCCTGGCGTGGGAGGGCGGGGCGGACGCGGTCAGTTTCAACTGGGGCGGCACACGCCTGGAGGTTCAGAGCCGCACGGCAAAGATGGCGTTAAACCGAGTACGGTTGCGGCTGCTCGCGACGGAACAAGGGCTCTCTGGTTCGTAGTTCCGCCTTTAGGCGGCTCGACGTCTACCCGCCTAAAGGCGGAACTACAAACCACAGTTCGGCAACTGATGCGGCTGCCCAACCCATTGATCCTTCCCCGCGCGCCGATAGGATTTCCCTTGTGCCCCAAAGCCGCTGCACGCCACTCTCCGGCAAGCAGCCGTGAACTTGGCATTGCATTTCCGGCGCGTCCGGTCGATCCTTGACACTAAGGAATCGTCAAGAAGGCCAGCGCCCCGAAGCACGACCCTCCTGGGAGATTGCGCATGAACAGCGGCACGGACATCAAGAGGTTGGCCTTGCTGGTAGGTGGCGGCCCGGCCCCTGGAATCAACGGCGTCATCAGCGCGGCCACGATCGAGGCGATCAACAACGGCATCGAGGTCTTCGGCATTCGCGACGGTTTCAAGTATCTCGCCGCGGGCCGCACCGACCACCTCCGCACCCTCTCCATCGACGACGTCAAGCGGCTGTACCTGCGCGGCGGCTCCATGCTCGGCACCGCCCGCACCAACCCCACCAACCCCCCCGAGAACATGCAGCGCGTCCTGGGCGTGCTGCGGGACCTCGGCATCACCGCCCTGGTGACCATCGGCGGCGACGATACCGCCTACTCTGCCAGCGAGGTCTACCGTCAGGCTGACGGCACCATCCGCGTCGCGCACGTCCCCAAGACCATCGACAACGACCTGCCCCTGCCCGGCTCGACGCCGACCTTCGGCTTCGAGACCGCCCGGCAACTGGGCGTCCTGATCGTGCGCAACCTCGCCGAGGACGCCCGCACCACGTCGCGCTGGTATGTCATCGTCAGCATGGGTCGGGCGGCGGGGCATCTGGCGCTGGGCATCGGCAAGGCGTCGGCGGTGACGCTGACCATCATCCCCGAGGAGTTCCGCGGCCGGCAGGTGACCCTCAACGAGTTGTGCGATTTGATCCTCGGCTCGATCATCAAGCGCGCCAGCAACGGGACAGAGTATGGCGTCGTCGTGCTGGCGGAGGGGCTGATCGGCGCCATCGGCGAGAAGGGCCTGGAAGAGGCGATGGGCCGCGGCCAACTCGGCCGTTATGGCAACGTCACCATCGACCCGCACGGCCACCTGCGCCTTGGCGAGATCGAGTTCGGCCGCATGATCAAGGACTTCCTGGCGGAGCGCCTTGAGCCGCTCAAACTCAAGACGACGTTCATCGACAAGGATCTCGGCTACGAGTTGCGCTGCGCCGACCCGATCCCATTCGACGCGGAATACACGCGCGACCTGGGCTATGGGGCGGTCAAGTTCCTGCGCTCGGCGGCGGCGCGGCAGTTCGGGGCGATCATCAGTTTCGTCGAAGGGCGCATGGAGCCATTGCCGTTCCAGAAGATGCTCAACCCCGAGACGAAGCGCATGAAGACGCGGAAAGTGGACGTCAACGGCGAGGGCTACGAGGCCGCCCGCCGCTACATGATCCGCCTGGAGCGGCGCGACTTCGAGGATCCCGTGCAACTCGGGAAGCTCGCTGCGACCTGTCACATGACGCCGGAGCAGTTCCGGGTCCGGTTCGGCTATCTTGTCGAGAAGGACGTGTAAGCCATGTGAGCGCAGACTGTTGTGGCACGGTCTCCTGACCGTGCCACGGGGCTTGACCGCAGGTCTCCTCCGGGTTCCTGGTATTCAGGGAGACCTTCGGTCAGAAGGGTGGCACGGTCAGGAGACCGTGCCACAACAGTGTGGAGACCGTGCCACAACATTCAGAAACGGCAAGTCGGACCGCACGAGCGCGACCAGGAAGGCCCTCCGAATCGCTTCTTCCGCCACCACCTTTTTCCGCCATTCCCGCGGCGCCGCGAAGGGCCGTTTGGTGACGCCCTATCTCCTTGCGGGACAAACATTTGCCGACGAGCGAATAGGCTTTACCTGACGCCCCATTTCCGCTAAAATAACGAGGTGAACAAGAGCGCTTACAGCAGGACACACCAGGGGACGATTTTACTGCCTAAACCACGGGGGGCGCACTCGCACGCAACCATGCAACGGCCCCCGCTGACCTTT
>DASPXY010000185.1:0-7365 GCA_035637055.1 Gemmataceae bacterium
CCGCGTCGCTGCATCGAGCGTGCCGTAGATCCACACCTTCTCCGGGGTCTCGCCCTGGCCGATGATAAGACGGCACATCTCGTGCGCCCGCCCCCAGCAGCCATCGTCGGGGTACAGGAAGGGGATGCATGGCACGGCAGGTGCCAGGGCGTTGCAGGTCTGGGCGTTGACAAGATTGAAGAGAGCTTGCGCCCGCGCCGGGGTGACGATGCTAGCGGCGGCCATCGGCGGGGCTCCCGGCGGTGGCAGGCCCCCCGCCGCCGGGGGCCCCGCCACCGCCGCCGCAAAAGGGAAGGCGGGCCTGACGTCGATGATCTCGTGGTCGTTCACCGTCTCCGTCACAAACACCTCGCCCCCCTGAGCCTGAGCGTTCTGCAGGGCCGCGAGCAGCTGGGCAAAGTCCGGGTTGGTGGGCCGCAGCTGGTGGCGGGCTTGCGACACCTCCAATTCGACCTCAACGGCGCCCCCGACCTGCAAGGGGTTGATCCCCGTTACACGCACTCTCAGCGGCGCGAGCAAGCGCGTGATGATGTCTGTCTTCGGGTCCACTTCGACGTAAGCCGGCTCGCCTTCCTGCTGCAGGGAGTCGAGCACCTGCAACCAGACGCTGGCGTGAGGCGCCGCCATGTCCAGCCGGGCCGTCCGGCCACTGAGAAAGCGAACCGCCATGAACCCCGTCCCTCCCGGGGCGTGCCCCGGAAGCAGGGTAAGTGTCTGGATCCCGTCAACGACGGAGTGCGGGTTCGGCATGCAGTCTCCTCCAACGAGCGGGATCCGCGCGACCAGGGAGACAGCCTCTTGCTGGGAGGGGATCCCCTTGAGAGATTGTAACGTGTTCGTGCCGTTCCCGACAGAGCTTCGCAGGTCACCGCGGGATGCGGTTGAGCGTGTAGTACGCGTCCGGATGCAGCAGCGGCCGGCCGTCACGCGAACGCATACCCGGCAAGCGCAACTCCTGCACGTAGGTCGCGCGCAATCCATCGACCACAAGCCGCACGCTCTTGCCGCCCTCGCCCACCGTCGCGCTCTTGATCGTCAGCGCGTGCGGATCGACGTCCTTGCAGCCGTACGTGCTGTGGTGGTAGTAGGTCCAGCACTTCATCGCATACGACTTCACGTCGCCGGCCGTCGCAGGATCGACCGGCTCGGTGAAGGTCAGCTCGAAGCCGTCGGGGCGGGCGCGCATCTCGTGGATCTCGAACGGCACCTTGCCGCTCCACACCAGCCGCTGCAGCCCATAGGGCTTGCCGCCCGCCGAGCCCCAACCGCGGTTCGTCTGCCCCGCGAACATCGAGCCGTCCTTGCCCCAGCACATCCGCAGCACGCCGCACTGAAAGCCCTGCCGGAACGGGAAGCACGCTCCCTGATATTCGCCCTCTACTTTCTCCAGAAAGACGCGCGACACGATCGAATTCGCCTGATCGCCGACGAATACCTGGCCCGTGAACGGCCCAGACTTGCCGCCCGTGTCGTCGAGCAGGACGTCGCTGCTGGAACGGCCCATGCGCGGGTAGGGAAACCACACCGCCGGCAGCATCAGGGCGGGCATCTGCTTGATCGCGTCGGCCAGTGTCGCGCCATTGGGGAGTTTGCCGAGGTTCTTGATCGGCGAAAGCGGATGGCTCGTCGAATACATGCCGACCGCGTGGCCGTGGAAACTGCCGGGCTTGAGGTGGCTGAGCTTGCAGGCGGCGACCCATTCGCCCTGGTTGTCGGTGTAGAACAGCTCACCGTCGGCATTGGCCCCCAGCCCGGCTGGCGAACGAATGCCGGAGCACATCGGGTACATCTTGCCCTTGCGGTCGATCTTGATCGCCCAGCCGCGCCAGTGCGCCTTGCCCTCCGGCGACGACCCGAACGGCACGTTCAGCGTCACCCAGAAATTGCCATCGCGATCGAGCTTCGGCCCGAAGGCGTACTCGTGATAGGCGCCGCTCAACTCCCACTCGTTGCAGATCGTCTCGACCACGTCGGCGCGATCGTCGCCCTTCGTGTCCTTGATGCGCGTCAGCTCGGCGCGCTGGGCGATGTAGATGCCGTCGGGCTGCGTCAGCAGGCCGAGCGGTTCGTGCAGGCCAAAAAGGAACCGCTTGAACCGCACCACCTTCGCGGGATCGGGAGCGGTAGTCGGCTGCGAGGCCTTGCCCTTCTTCGGTGGGGTGGGTAGTTCGCCGGGGGCCAGCATCGGCGGGTCGGCGTAGGGATTATCGAGGATCCACACCTCGCCGCGGCGCGTGCAGATCAGGAGCCGATCCTTGCCCTTGTCGAGCCAGTCCATGCCGCCGACCTCCAGCACCACGTCGGCCGGCAGCGGGATCGTCACCATGCGGTAATACTCGTCCTCGCTCCCGGACGATGCCGGTTTCTTCTGCTTTTGGGCCTCGGCCTCGTTGCCCGCGCCGGAGAGGAGCAGAGTAAAGACCGTCAGAAGCGCGGCACTGGTTCGTAGTCCCGCCTTTAGGCGGTCGGCTATTCGCCGCCTAAAGGCGGGACTACGAACACAAACCTCATTACTCCCTCCAGTATTACGAGTCACCATGTGAGTTGTACCTCCAGGTCGGCCGTGGGGGTCTTGCCGCCTTTCGCGGCCCGGAAGCGAATCGGGATGAGGAGTTCCTGCCCGCCCGGCACAGCGCGCACGAACGGCGCCTCACCGGAGGATTGCACGCGGAAATGGAGCCGATCGTCCACGGTAAACGAGCCGTCCTTCTCGGCGACGATCCGGGTTCCTGCGGCGACGCGCAGATACAAGTTCGCCACCTCGGCGGGGGCGCTCAGGTGAAAGCGGCGCAACAGGAACGAGCCGTCGGGACGTGCCTCCGTGCCGGGCGTCTCCTCGATGTCGATGTCCTGAAAGCGATACAGGAACACAGGCGTTCGCGTAGCGTCGTAGCGATAGCCGCGGAATTTCCACCCTGACGGAGCGTGTTTCGCCTTCATGTCGATCGACGGCCAGCGAGTGTCCTGGCTCGGCAGCACGGCGAAGACGGGACCGAGCGGAAACTCGACCTGGCTGGCGGCCGTCACCTTGGCGTACTCGCCGGCGCGTCCCTCCCAGGCCGCCCTGGCGCTGATGAAGTCGCCGCTCCACGCCCTGGCCAACCGCACCCGCAAGGCGTCGAAGGCAATGTTCGTCCGCTGCGGGAACCCGACGGTGATCGCGTGAGCGCCGACGCCTTGCAGGAAGGTGCGAAACACGAGAGGCTCGCCGACCGGCCGCAAGAGGTACTCGCCGGCGATCGCGGTCAGCCCGTCCGGCGTCGGCGCCCGCGGCCCGAGACTGAGATAGGCCCACAGGGCGTCAATCTGTTTGTCCATGGCGCCCTGCTGGATGGTCGGATAGAAGCTCTTGCCGTCGGGCCACGAACTCGGCATGCGGGTGCGCGGACGACGTTTCTGCGGATCGGCCATGAACGCATGGAACCAGCCCGGTTGCAGCCGCGTCGTCAGCTGCTGCAGATCGACGCCATGCACGCCGGAAAGGGCCACACCGCCCCAGCTATGGCAGTTGATGCAACCAAGGGCTTGCTTGCCGGCGAGGAAGTGGCCCTCGTCGGCGAGTTTTGGGGCGAATTTTACCTCTCGTTTGTGGACTTTCCCGGCGTCGGCGTCGGCGAACCATTCCGGCAGCGATGCGAGGTTGTCCTTGCCGAACAGCGGCATGCGCGTCGCCATGTACGGGCGGAACTTGTCGCCCTTGAACAGAATCGCGTCGAAGCCGGCTGGCGTTAGCTTGGCGCCGACCTCATGCAAGGACGGCGGCAAGCGTCCCTCCTCGCCGAGATCCACCGGAAAGAGAGTGTTAAAGTAGGCGGCGTGGGCTGGCTCCGGCCCGCCGACCTTGCCCCGCTGGTGGCAGGCGTAGCAGTTGAACGCGGTCATGGTGCGCGTCACCCGCACCTCGACGGGTTCGGCGGGCGCTGGCTTTTTCAGGGCGGCGACGGCCTGCTGCAGAGCGGTGCGCTGCTGCGGACTGAGGCCGAAACGCGGCCGTCCCGCGGCGACCTTTTCCGCCAGGCAACCGCCCGCGGCCGCCGGATCCAACTTCACCACGGCGGCCGCTGTCGAGGAAGCCCACGGGTGGCCACCCGTGGGCTTGCCGAGCGGGTGACAGGACACACAGCCGACTTTCGCGAACAGCTTCCGTCCCTGAGCGGCCCTGTCCGCGTCCACCTTGAACTCGCTACGACCCTTGGGAATCATCGCCAGCGCCGGCCGCAGCAACAGCCCCGGCGGGAGCGGCGCCCGCGTCTTCGCTCCCGGCGGCTGCCAGGCTACGGCCAGTTCGTAACCACCTCCGGACTGGAAGAAGCCGAGTTCGAGATCGTGACGCCCCTCTGTCAGTGTCACCGTGCCGCTCTTTTCGGCGGGCGGGTGGGTGCCGTCGTTGTCCACCACTACCTTGTCGTCAATGCGCAGAACCGAGCCGTCGTCGGAGTTGAGGAAGAACGTGTACTTGCCCGTCTTCGGAATCTCGATCTTGGCCGAAAAACGAACCGCGAAGTCGCTTTTGACCCTGGCCGGCACCACGCCCTTGAGATCGAAACTGGCGGTCGTTCCCTGCTGTTTCGGGGTAAGCTTGCGGAAGTCGGGCAATTTTGACCATTTGCCCTGATAAAAGGCGTAATCCAGGCCCGCACCCCAGCCCTGGCTCTCCTTCGAGAGTTGCGCGCGCAGCAGGTAGGCGGCCAGGGCGTTCGCCTCACCACGGTCGAGGTTCAGCGACGGCATGCGGCCCGAGGGGCGCGTTTTCAGCGGATCGACCAGGAAATCCGCCAACCGCGGCAACGTGGTCTTCATCGCCAGGTTGTCGAGCGACACCGACGGACGCGCGGCCGTCTTCTTTTCCTCCTCAACGCCGTCCGGAAGGGGCGTTTCGCCCGAGAGCAGCTTGGGCGGCGGCGCGAACGTGGCGTGACAGGAGACACAACCCATCTGATGATAGAGCGTTTTGCCGAGGGCGATCTGGTACTCGGTGGCGCCGCTGCCGCTTTGCTCCATCGAGCCGCCGAGCGACGCCAGGTGATGCACGAGCGCCTCGATCGTCTCGGCACGCTCCTTGATGGGGAGACCGTGCAGCATGTCCGGCATCGCCGTGCCCGGCTTGACGTGCTGCGGGTTGGTCAGGAAGGCACGCAGGTATTGCGGCGTCACCCGGCGGCCGACGTCGTCCAGCAGCGGCGCCCGTTTGGTGAGCAAGCGGTCAGCCGCTCCACCAGGGGAATGACAGGCGGCGCAGTTCAGTTCCCCGAAGAGGATGTGGCCGTCTGCGGGGGCAAAACCCGCCACGACCCCGGCAGGTGGCGCTTCGCCAGCCGAGGCGTGCGCCACGCCGAGCGCAAGCCAGGTAAGGATACTGAGGGTTCGCGGGTGATTCATCCATCGCTCCGTCGGGCTGGGAGGTTCCGTCGCCTGTCGCGACGGCGGAAGCGTGCGGCGGGTAGTGTAGCGGCCGCCTTGCCTGGTGCCCATGTGAAAACGGGAAACGAGCGCAAGGAGGGGCGGATACGACGGCTGTCACTTTCGGCACGATATTGCCCATCAAGGTGTCAAAAATCGCACAACTGCGGAGAAACACCGCAACCTCCGTGGCGCGTTTGCGGGTGCCTCCTTTCGCCAGTTCCCCTAGCTCCGCGCAAATCGCCTCTGTCGAGACGAATTTTCTGACTTTGCAGGAGGTGGCATGCGCTTTGCAATGAAAAAGGTGTCAACGTGGATGGCCCTTTGGCACTCGTCACGGAGGAGTCTCATGCTGGTTCTCAGTCGCAAGCCCGGTGAAAAACTCGTCATCAACAACAACATCACCATCACCATTTTGGAAGTGGTCGGGACGCGCGTCCGCATCGGCGTCGAGGCGCCCGACGACGTCCGCATCCTTCGCGGCGAACTCGCCTGCTGGTTGGACATCGAACCCGAACAACAACCCACGCAGCGCCGGCCAGGCAAGACCGATCGGGAGGTGCCTTTGGCCCTGAGCCGTCGCTAGGCAGGCCCCTCTCCGCCTGCCTGACAACTTGTGTCTCACTTGGCGATCTCTCGGAAGGAAGCCGAGCCGCGCTGTCTGCCGGCTCGGCTCCTGTCGGGGGCGGGTGCTCCTGCCCACGAACCACACCCTTCGAGGCAACGCTCTGGCCCACTGCCGTGCCGTACCCGCTCCTTGCCTGCCCGCAGGAGACACGACATGAGCGCCCACCCCTGGCACGACATCCCTTTGCCCGCCGACCTCGCGGACTGGTTCCCCGTCTTCATCGAGATCCCCAAGGGCTCCAAGGTCAAGTACGAACTGGACAAGCCGAGCGGTCTGTTGCGCGTCGATCGCATCCTGTACAGCGCTGTCCATTACCCGGCGAACTACGGCTTCGTCCCGCGGACTTGCTGCGGCGATGGCGACCCGCTCGACGCGCTGGTGCTGGGTCAGGAGGAGGTCGCCCCCGGCGTGCTGCTGCGCGGCCGCGCCATCGGCGTGATGCGCATGCGCGACGACAAGGGTGAGGACGACAAGCTCATCGCCGTCCATCTCGACGACCCGGAATACGCCGACTACCACGGCATCGACGACCTGCCGCCGCACCGGCTGCGCGAGCTGGAACGCTTCTTTCTCGATTACAAGAAATTGGAGGAGAAGATCGTCAAGGTCGAGGGCCTCGCGGGACCGGACGAGGCCCTGGCCATCCTCCACGAAGCCATCGCTGCCTACGACCGCAAGAGCCTGCGGCCGTCCCGGGCCTGACCCCTGTGGGTAACGAGCGACCCCGTCTGGATTCCTTCCCCGCAACCTCCCGCTGCGCTCGTTGCAACGACCTGCCGCGAGCGATCCGAGATGTCGCTGTTATTCCTCCGGCACGCAAGGAGGTCAGGCTTTGGAAAGCCTGACCTCCTTGCGTGCCGGAGGAAGACGACCGCAAGAAGCCGGATGGTGGGCAGGGGGCTTGCGGCAGCGCTCACGGGGCGCCCCCAAGCAATTCCTCGAAGAGGCCGGCAAGATCGGGAAGTAACGCAAGTGTCTCCCGTGGCACAGGCATCATCCCTGTGCCACGGGGATAGCGTCTCCTAGAAGTCGCTGCTACCGACGACGTCTCCACCTGCCCGGGTGACCAGCCGGGCGAAAATGCGGATATCGATGCTGGCCTGGAAAAAATGGACCGAACCGTCGGCGAACACTCCCAAGGCGCCCCCGGGATGGAAACTGTAGACCTCGCCGTCGTCGTAATTGCGCGTGGGCAGACCGCAGTAGTTGTTGGTGCAGTTGATGGCACACGGTCCAGGTTTCAGTTTCCCATCGAGGGTCGAGCCATCGAGGAAGAAGGCATTTTGCTGCTCGGCCCAGGCGCCGCCGGGCATGTCGCCGCCAGCAGCGTCCTCAAT
>DASPXY010000186.1:0-4045 GCA_035637055.1 Gemmataceae bacterium
AGAGGAGAAGTGTTTTACCCTCCAAAATCCCATTGACCCGCCGGGACTGCGCTTCGCCCACCACACGACCCACCGGGAGCCTGCCTGATGGCCCTGCGTTCTTCGCTGCTCGTCGGTTTCGCTCTCCTCGGCGCCTTCGCCTTCACCCACGCCGCCCCACGCGCCGAGCAAACCCCGGCCCAGCCCGCCAAGGCCGGCAGCGCCCCCGCCGACGACCTCTTCGCCCGGGACATCGCTCCCATCTTCGCCAAGTATTGCACGAGTTGCCACGGCGGCAAGCGGCCGAAAGGCGATTTCTCCCTCGAACCATTCAAAACTACCGCCGACGCCCTCAAGGGCGGCAAGGCGTGGGAAAAGGTCGCTCACAATCTGCGCACCGCCGAGATGCCGCCGGCCGGCAAACCAAAGCCGACTGCCGCCGAGATGGATCGCATCATCGCCTGGATCGAAACCGAGATGATCAAGGTGGACTGCACCAAGGAACGCGACCCCGGCCGCGTCACCTTGCGCCGCCTCAACCGCACCGAATACAAGAACACGATCCGCGATCTCCTCGGCATCGACTTCAAGCCCGCAGACGATTTCCCCACCGACGACGTCGGCTACGGCTTCGACAACATCGGCGATGTCTTATCTCTCTCGCCGTTATTGCTGGAGAAGTACCTCGCCGCCGCCGAGAAAATCGCGGAGATGGCTTTCAAGAGCCCCGAAACGCGCAAACGCATCGTCCCGCAGTTGCCCTTCGGCAAGAAGGGGAAGGGGGCCGTTCCCGGGATCCTCGAAAACTTCGCGAAAAAGGCGTGGCGCCGCCCGGTGACTCAGGATGAGGTGAACCGCCTGGGCCGCTTTGTGGAGCTGGCGTTCAGCAACGGTGAGGGCTTCGAGCGCGGCATTCAACTCGCCGTGCAGGCGACGCTGGTCTCGCCGCACTTCCTCTTCCGCGTCGAGCGCACCCTGCCGCCAACCCGCGCGGGGAAGACTGCCTTCCCGATCACCGACTACGAACTCGCCAATCGGTTGTCGTACTTCCTCTGGAGCAGCATGCCCGACGAGCGCCTGTTCGGCCTCGCGGCGGAGGGGTTGCTGCGTGAGGGGTACATCCTGGAAGAACAGGTCAAGCGAATGCTGCGCGACCCGAAGGCGCTCGCCGTGGCCGAGAATTTTGGCGGCCAATGGCTGAACATTCGCAACCTGAAGACCAAGGTCAATATGCCCGACGCCGGCACCTTCAAGTCGTTCGACGAGAAGTTGCGCCTGGCGATGGTCCGCGAGACGGAATTATTCTTCGACGCTATCGTCAAGGAGGATCGCAGCATCCTCGACTTCCTCGACGCCGACTTCACGTTCATCAACGAACGCCTGGCGAAGCACTACGGCATGAAGGACATCAAGGGCGACGAGTTCCGCCGGGTGAGCCTCGCCGGGGTGGAGCGGCGCGGGGTGCTGACGCACGCCAGCATTTTGACGGTGACCTCCAACCCGACGCGCACCTCGCCGGTCAAGCGCGGCAAGTGGATCCTCGAAAACATCCTCAACACGCCGCCGCCACCGCCGCCGCCCGATGTGCCCGAACTCGACGAGCAACAGGCGGAACTGAAAGGCACGTTGCGGCAGCGCATGGAGCAGCATCGCGTCAAGCCGATCTGCGCGTCGTGCCATCAGCGCATGGATCCGCTCGGCTTCGGCTTTGAAAATTTCGACGCCGTCGGCGCCTGGCGGACGCACGAGGGCAAGTTCCCCATCGACGCTTCCGGGGTGCTGCCGAGTGGTCAATCGTTCAAGGGGCCGCGCGAGCTGGTCGCGATCCTGAAGGCGAAAGACGGAGAATTCCGTCGCTGTTTGGCGGAAAAGCTGCTAACGTATGGCCTTGGCCGGGGCCTGGAGTATTATGATCGCTGCGCGGTGGATGATATCTGTGCGGCGACGGTGCGCGGCGAGAATCGGTTTTCGAGTTTGGTGTTGGCGATTGTGCGGAGCGAGCCATTCCAGCTGCGCAAGGCACGGCCGTGACGTTTCCCGCTTGCGGGTTAGCAGTTTGGGGACTGCTCAGAAGTGGTTTCACAACCAACCCGAAGCGTAAGCGAGGATGGTCCTCGCTTACGCTTCGGGTTGGTTGTGAAACCACTTCTAACCCGCAAGTGGGAAGAGGAGGAACGACGGAACTTTTCGATCTCGCCTGTGTTTAATCGCGTTGGTGTCCATGTTCGGCAGTTGGGGGGACGCAATGAAGAACTTGACGATCTCGCGGCGGACGCTGTTGAAGGGCCTGGGCGTATCCATCGCCCTGCCGATGCTTGAGGGAATGGTGCCCGCTGTGGCGTCCGCGTCACAGACCGCTGCGCGTGTCGTGCCCCCGAAGCGTTTGGCCTTCGTCTACGTCCCCAACGGCGTCAACGTCACTGCCTGGAACCCGACCAGCCTTGGCTCGAACTACACCCTGTCGCAAACCTTGCAACCGCTCGCTCCGTTCCGCAGCGAGATGCTCGTCCTCAGTGGCCTGACCTGCGATAAGGCCCGTCCCAACGGCGACGGCCCCGGCGATCACGCCCGCGCCATGGCCGCCTTCCTCACCGGCGCTCAGCCGCGCAAGACCAACGGCGCCGATATCCGCGCCGGCATTTCCGTCGATCAGATGGCCGCTCAGCGCGTCGGCTCCGCGACCCGCTTCCCGTCGCTGGAAATCGGCTGCGAGGGCGGTCGTCAGGCCGGCAACTGCGACTCCGGTTACAGCTGCGCCTACTCCTCGAATCTGGCGTGGCGGTCGGCGAACACCCCTGTGCCCAAGGAAGTCAATCCGGGCCTCGTCTTCGACCGCCTCTTCGGCACCAGCAATCGCTCCGAGACCGACCAAGCCCGCGCCCGCCGCGAGCACTACAACCAGAGCATTCTCGACTTCGTGAGCGAGGACGCCAACCAACTCATGGGCCGGCTCGGTTCGAGCGATCAGCGCCGCATGGACGAATACCTGACCTCGCTGCGCGAGATCGAACGCCGTATCACCTCGGCGAACCCGACACCCCCCGCAGCCAACGGCATGCGGCGGCCGACCGGGATGCCGTCGGACTATCGCCAGCACCTGCGCTTGATGGGCGATCTGCTCGTGCTCGCCTTCCAGGCGGACCTGACGCGGGTGGCGACGTTCGTCTTCGCCAACGAGGGCAGCAATCGCAATTACCGCATCATCAACGTCGCCGACGGCCACCATGACCTGTCGCACCACGGCCGCGACACCACGAAGTTGCAAAAGATCCAGTCGATCAACCAGTTCCATATCGAGCAGTTCGCTTACATGCTCGACAAGATGAAGCGCGTCCGCGAGGGCGACGGGACGATGCTCGACAACTGCATGATCGTTTACGGCAGCGGCAACGGCGACGGCAATCGCCACAATCACGACGAACTGCCGGTCCTGCTCGTCGGCAAGGGCGGCGGCACGCTCAACAGCGGCCGGCACATCCGCTATCCGCGCAATACGCCGATGTGCAATCTCTACGTCGAGTTGCTCGATCGCATGGGCGCTCGCGTCACGTCGTTCGGCGACAGCAACGGGCGCTTGCCGAACCTGAGTTGATCCGGGCGAGAAGAGTTGGTGCGAACACTCCGGAGCGCGGGCGTCTCGCCCGCATCCAGGGAGCTTGGCAGCGGGCGAGACGCCCGCGCTCCAGAGCGCGGACACCAACTCGAACCACCAGTCAAAGCGGATGACCCGAAAACGAGGGCAGTCACCAGGGATACGGTTCCGGTGACTACCCTCGTTTCGTGTCAGGGTGGGGCCATCTGCGGCTCGCTCAACCGATCTTCACTCCGTCTTCACCGCAACGACTTCACGAAGTGATAGCTTTCGCGGAACTCGTTCGCTACACTGACGTTTAATCAACGACGAAGTACCCGCGGTGCCGACCCGCCGTTACGCACCCTGGACCGTTGCCTACCTTCCGAGAAAGACATCCGCATGCCACCCCGCCACGCCGCCGCATCGCTGGCCCGCGTCCGCGTCCGACGCCTCCTCTGTTGCACTTTCCTGCTCTTCTTCTTCGTGACCCCG
>DASPXY010000187.1:0-3586 GCA_035637055.1 Gemmataceae bacterium
GGGCCGATGTCTATCTGCTCGGCACCGGCCTGCCGAGCTTCTGGTCGGTCCGCATGGGCGAGATGCGCCTGATCCTGGGCCTGTCGGGCTGGACGGCGAACGACTGGACCGGCGGCAGCGCGCTCGATCAACTCGCACCGCCGGGCGAACCGGGTGAGCCGCTCCTCGCGAAGATCGGGGCGGCGTTCCAGAAGTCGCCGGCGCTGACGTTCGAGGAGATTCATCGCAAGGTCAAGGGCGACGCGGCCCATGTCGCGGCGGGGCTGAACCGGCTGGCGCTCCTGGGGCAGCTCATCCACGATTTGCCGGCGGACCTGTACCGCTGGCGCCAGATCATGCCGGTGCGGCTGTCGATGACGCAAGTCAGCCCGGACAGCCCCGAGACGCTCGAAGCCCCCGCCATGGTAACAACGGCCAAGATTGCGAGCGACTCACAGACCGATACGGGCTTGCGGCTGCTCGCCGGCAAGGTGGAGAATCGCAGCGTCGAGTTGATGCTGGACATGGACGGCCGCATCCTGCGCGGCAAATGCACCTGCTCGCATCATCACCAGTTCGGCCTGCGGCGTGGGCCGTGTCGTCATCTGCAGGCGATGCGCACGGCCGCGGAGGGCGGCCGCAAGAAGCTCAGCCTGGCGCAGTGGTTCGGGCAACTGTGGCAGCATCAGAATTGACGTGTTGTTCGTAGTTCCGCCTTGAGGCGGCTTGACGTCTACCCGCCTCAAGGCGGAACTACGAACAAGGGAGATCGTTCATGCTTCCAAGGGGCAGGCGGCTGCCGAGACCATCATGCTGCGGTGTTCCGCCGCGGTGGAGTTTGGCCAGCCATGCTTCCCCAGGGCCGTTGGTCTTAGGCCGGACGTGTCCTAGTGGGTCCGGTGCTGAGACAACACGTTCCCCGGACCCACTAAGACACGTCCGGCTGCAGTGAACGACCCTGGTCGGCGCCTCGAAGTCGGGGCCGCCTGTCCCCATTTCCTCTCTTGAATAGCGAGCGGGGATCTCATGGGCTTTTTCGACAGCCTGTTCACGCACCTGTATGGCAAGGAAGAACCGCCGAGTGGGGAGGTTCCCCCGGAGCCGTCCGCCCAGCCGCAGAGCGTTCCCACGGCCGCCCCGAGCGGTCGCAAACCGAAGGTGCGGAAGAAAGCAAAGGAGCCGGCAGCGGCCAGGCGACGGAAAGGCAAAGATGCCGCCCCGCCGGAATCTTCCGGTGCGCTCGACGCCGGTCAGTTCCTGCCGATTGAACGCGACGACCTCGCCCGGTCGGCCCGCAAGGTCCGGCGCTGGGGCCCGTTCTTCGGACGGCGCGACCTGATCCCGCCGGCGAGCGACCCGCGCACCGGATTGATTGACCGCGCCCTCGTCACGCACGGTCTGCTCACGCCGGAGCAACTCGTCGAGATGCACACCGTCGGCGACGAGATGGCACGGTTGCGGCCGCAACTTGAGGTCATCGAGCATCAGGCCCGCCGCGCGGGCGAGGCGGCGGTGCGGGCCGAGAAGCAGCGCAAGGCGCGCCTCAAGGCGAAGAAAAAAGCCGACGCGAAGGAGCGCAAGGAGAAGCGCGCCGCCGAAATCGCTCACCGTCGCGCCACCGACATCTTTTTCCTGGGCCGCGGCGTCTCCAGACGCCTGGGGGACCGCACCAGCGACGCGAAAGCGCTCAAAGCGGCTGGCCTGCCTGTGCTCAGCACTCCCGCTGAGGTGGCCGAGGCGCTGGGACTGACCATTCCCCGGCTGCGCTGGCTGGCGTTCCATACCGACGTCGCATCGCGGGTCCACTATGTCAGTTTTACCGTCCCGAAAAAGAGCGGCGGCACGCGCACGCTGAGTGCGCCGCACCGCACCCTCGCCGCCGCCCAACAGTGGATCTTCGCCAACATCGTCAGCAAGCTGCCGGTCGAAGCGGTGGCCCACGGGTTCATCGCCGGTTGCAGCATCGTCTCGAACGCTGACGCCCACACGGGCAAGGCAGTCGTCGTCAACATGGACCTGGAGGGGTTCTTTCCGAGCATCGCCTTCCCGCGCGTCGCCAGTGTCTTTCGGCGTCTCGGCTACTCTCCGGCGGTTGCGACCATCTTGGGCCTGCTCTGTACCGAGTGTCCGCGAAAAGAGGTCCGCTATGAGGGTAAAACCTATTACGTGGCGACAGGGCCGCGCGGTCTGCCGCAGGGGGCGTGTACCAGTCCAGGGCTGTCCAACCAGGTCGCGCGGCGGCTCGACCGCCGCCTGAACGGGCTGGCCGTCAAGATGGGCCTGCGCTACACGCGCTACGCCGACGACCTGACGTTCTCAGGCGACCAGGATTTCAAGGAATACGTCGGTTACCTGATGGCACGGGTTCGGCACATCGCCCAGGAGTCGGGCTTCGCGGTCAACGAGAAGAAGTCGCGGGTGCTGCGCCGCAACGCCCGCCAGACGGTGACCGGCCTCGTCGTGAACGACCGGCCCGGCGTGAAGCGCGCTGAGGTACGCCGCTTGCGTGCCATCCTGCACCGGGCACGCACCGAGGGGCTGGAGAAGCAGAACCGCGAGGGACGGCCGAACTTCCGGGCCTGGTTGCTGGGGATGATCGCCTACATCGGCATGGTACGCCCGGAGGTCGGCGCCCGGCTGCGCAAGGAGTTCGAGGAGTTGTCCGCGAAGGAAGGGATTGTTTAGCCGCGGTTCCCAAACCCGGAGCGCGGCGTCTCGCCCGCGCTCCGGAGCGTTGCAACCTATTGCTCAGCGGAGAAAGCGACCGCCGTTGACGTCGAGAATGGCGCCGTTGACGAAACTGGCGGCGTCGCTCGCGAGGAACAGGACCGCCTGCGCGACCTCCTCGGCGGTGCCATTGCGACCGAGCGGCGTTTGACGGCGGTAATCCTCCATTTTCTGCGGGTTGCTGAAGACCTCGTGATGGCGCGTCTCGATGACGCCGGGCATGACGGCGTTGACGCGCACCGCTGGAGCGAGTTCGCGGGCGAGGGTGCGCGTCAGCACTTGCAGCGCTCCCTTGGCAGCGGCATACGGGCCAGCGCCGCCGGAACCGCCGGTCTGGATCGAGAGCGTCAGGTTGTTGACGATGCTGCCACGTCCGCTGCGGCGCAGGTGAGGAATCGCCTGCCGCGTCACCCAGAAAGCGGCGTTGATGTTGACGTCGAAGATCTGCCGCCAGAGGTCGGTGGGACAATCTTCGATACGGGTCATCTGCACCGGCGAGCCAGCGTTGTTGATGAGGATGTCGAGTCGTCCGGTTTGTGCGACCAACCGCTCCACGATACCGGCGGCCTGATCTTCGACGGTCAGATCGGCAAGCAACAGGAACCCGTTCGCTCCGCGCTCGCGCACATCTGCTAGCGTTTCGTTCGCCTCCTGCTCGCTGCGGTGGTAGTGGATGCCAACCGTCGCTCCGGCTCTGGCGAGAGCGAGCGCGACGGCGCGCCCGATGCCGACACCCGCCCCGGTCACAAGGGCAACGCGGCCGGACAGGTCGAAAGGGGCCACACTCATCGGCGGTCCTCAGCCACGCCCACGTGCCGACTCTACGGTCACTTCGCGTCGAGGAACGCGACAATCGCACTCATTTCAGGCCGGAGTTGCG
>DASPXY010000188.1:0-3459 GCA_035637055.1 Gemmataceae bacterium
TTTTGCTCCATCAGCTGAAACAGCGACAGGGCCTTCTTCATTTCGCCCAGGTCGCGAGCGGTCGCCATCAGGTAAGCCTGCTCCGGCAGCCGATACTGGTCGAAGTAGGGCAACTTCATGGTGTACGCCTTGCCGGGACGCCGCGCCACCACCGGGCCATGATGCGTATATTCGATCTCAAAACGCCGCTCCTTGACGCCGTCCTTCTCCTTGACGCGAATGACCTCGGTGCGCACGGTCATGTCGCGCCATGTGCCGTCATACCTGTACTGACGCGGTTGGGCAGGGTTGATCTCTTCCTCGTAGGCATCGGCGGCGTCGGGGCCGCCGGTCGTCATGGCGACCGAGAGGTAACGATTGTGGCCAAGTGTGGACAGCGGCAGACCGGGAATCGCCACCCCGGACATCTGCAATTCCCCGCCGTAAAGGCGCGCCTCGTAGAAGCGAAACTCGCCGTACCAGCTCAGATGCGGGTCGATCAGCGCCAGGGGAGCGCCGTCGGCGGTGCGGTTGGCGGCGACCATCCACTGATTCGAGCCGCGCGGCGACACCGGGTCGGGCCGAATGCCGCCGCGGAGCAGATCGCCGCCGGCGTCGCGCTCGGGCCAGCCCCAGATGATGTAACGACTCAGGGCGATGATCTGCCACGGTTCGAGTTTGGGGGCCCAGGCGGGCACCTCGTCGGGATGCTCCTTCATGTAGCGGCGAATGCCGGCCTGATAGGCCTCGGCGATGGCGCGGACCTTCGCCGGCAGTTTGCCGTAGTTGGCCTCGGCGACGGCCCGATGCTGCCACAGGCGTTGCCGATAATCGTGCTGCACGAACTCCGGGCCGAATGCCTCGGCCAGGCTGCCCTCAGCGCGGCGGTACTGCTTGAGCAACTCTTCGAGACGATCTTCCGCCTGGGCGTAACCCATCCCGAAGACGGCGCCTTCCTCGGTGGCGGCGAAGATGTGCGGGACGCCGAAGTCATCGCGATAGATGGTCACTTCCTCCATCTGGCTCGCCGCGGGCTGCACCGGCAAGACAGTGAGGAAAACGAGCGTGGCTGAGAGGAGTACCGCATGGATCCTGCAGGACATCCGTATTCTCCAATAAAGGGCCGTAAAGAGATGGTATGCCCGACGCGGGGACAAGGTCACACAAGCCCGGAGCGCCAGCGACGGGACCAACACACACAAGCCCGGAGCGCGAGCGACGGGACCAGGCTTCCGTCCCGTCGCTCGCGCTCCGGGCTTGTGTCAAACCACTCGGCAGCCAGGTTACTCCTTCTCTTGCTCCTCTTGCTCCTCCTCTTGCAGCCATCGCGGCAGCGCTTTCGCGAGCACCTCGCGCGGCGTTTGCTTGCCCGTGAACAATCGGCTCTGCAGTTCGACCCGGTCGAGCAGCAGATCGGACGGCAGCACCACATTACAGCCGCGCACGACCGCCTCGCGGACCAGGGTACTCTTCCGCATTCCCGCCGTCAGATCCAGCACAGTGATCCCCGGTTTGAGGTAGCCGGGGTGGACGCCCGCCAGCCCCGGCCGATTTTTGAACTCCTCTTTCTCCTCATCACAGACGATCAGCACATCGTGCATGGTGCTGTAGAGCGCCTCGAACAGAATGTGCCGGCAGCCGAGCGCCTGGGCCATTTCCTGCACGGCCT
The DNA here is from genome assembly GCA_035637055.1 of Gemmataceae bacterium. Classification (GTDB taxonomy): domain Bacteria; phylum Planctomycetota; class Planctomycetia; order Gemmatales; family Gemmataceae; genus DASPXY01. The sequence continues at coordinate 1,649 of DASPXY010000188.1, forward strand.
TCTTCTTGTGGCTGGCCAGGATGACGCTTGCCCCGCGTTTGTCCAGTTCCCCCGCCACACCCCGGGCGACCGCGTTGAGGCCCACGATCGCGACAATGCGGCCCTTGATCGGCTCAGCGCCGCCGCCCTTCGCCTTGAGGGCGGTAGCCAGCGCCGCCACCACCGCCTGACAGCCTGTATGGTATCCGTGCCACTTCTCGCCCTTGAACAGCAGCACATCCGCCCCCTCGGCCTGCTCCGCCGAGAGATGCGACTCCCCGACCATCTCCATCAGGGTGCGCTCATGTTCCTCATCGACCACGAGCGCGGCCAGTTTCACCGCCTCGACTACCTTGCGAAAGAGCCGCACACTGCCGACGCCCAGAGGCAGGCAGCGTGCCGCCAACTTGTGGTGGGCCAGCACCGCATTGTGGACCGCGGCGATCGCCATTTCCCGTTCGCCGAAGCCGGTCACGCCGATCAGCCGCGTGCCGCGCTCGATGGCGCCGTAATGGTACACGTCGCGCAGTTCCTCAACCGTCGGCTGGCCGGGCCACGCCTCCATGCCGCGCTCCAGGGCGGCGTAGGTCCACGGAGCGCCGATCTTCCGGGCGAGCAGGGCCAGCATCATGCCCGGGCGGCCCAGGCCGACCACGACCGTCGGCACCGGCGGTTTCGCCAGGATCTGCACCAGCGGCCAGGCCTCCTCCGGCGTACGCGCCAGGGTGGTGAGTTTGATCACGTCGGGCTTTTTCGTCTGCGCCTCGGCGTAGATGCGGGCGATGTCCGCCGGCGTCTCTTCGAGGTTTGTGTAGGAAATAACACGTTTTGCGGGCGGAAAAGGGCGAATTTGATCGGCGACGTCCAGTTCGATCTCGACGTAATCCGCCTTGCTGACAATGCACTGTCGCAGGAGCGCGAGGCGCTCGTCCTCGTGGCCGTCCCAGTGGCCGCCGTCGCACTTGCGGCGGCAGCACATGATGACGGGTTTCGGCTTGAGGCTGAGCAACTCGCTCAGGCCAGGGGCCATGCCGAAGCGGTCGAGGCGGACTTCCAGCAGGTCGCCCTGCGGGGCGGCGTTCATCATGTCCACCACCGCCAGCCGCCGCGATTCTTGATTGATCGAAATGCAGATCATGACCGGCCTCATGGGAATCGGGCAAGATGAGAGGATTTTATTGAGTTTGGCACAAGCCGCCGTGGGGAACAACTACTTTCCCGCGGTGTTTGGTACGAGGAATTGCCCGGACTGGACGGAGCAATCGCCAGGGTCGCCGTTTTTTGCCCTGGACACCCGATCCGTGTAGAATGCTTGTAGAGCGGCCTTTTTTTCGGAATTGCATCGCCCACGTCGGCGCGGCGTCCCGGACTGGGACATATTATTGAGCGAGGGTAAGCCATGAATAAACAGCTGATGGACATTGTGTTGCCGCGCCTCGCCAAACCGCTGCACTACCAGCTCGAACGCTTTCGCACCGGCGAGCTGAACGAGAAGCAGTTCACGCGCAAGTTCGAGGCGCTGCTGCGCCGCCAGCACGCCTGGCTGGCGCAGCGCGGCATCTCTGCTGCGCGGGCGGCCCTCGCCATTCATGCCGGTGTGCTGGTCCTCAGCCTGCCCGGGCTGCGCGCCGAGGCGGAGGAGCAGGGTGTGCCGCTGGAAGTGGTCGAGGCCCGCGCCGTGCGCGAGGCCGCCACCGACATCGCCCGCAACTACGACAAGGATCCGGCCCAGGCCGCCGAAGCCATCGCCGCGATCATCGCCCGCTACGGGGACTAAATAACTGCTCACAACAGGGAAAGCACCCTACGAGCGGCGGGGTTTATCCCCGCCG
>DASPXY010000189.1:0-3516 GCA_035637055.1 Gemmataceae bacterium
CGGCGCCACCGAGGCGCTGGACCTGGGCTGGCTGTGCCGGCAGCCGTACAAGGGGCTCTACCGCGCCTCGGCCGGGTTCTACCGCGACGCCTTCGCCGCCGATCCCCGACTGGGCGACGAGCTGAAGTCCGCCCATCGTTACAACGCCGCTTGTTCGGCCGCACTCGCGGCCGCCGGCCAGGGCGAGGATGTGGCCAGGCTCGGCGCCATGCAGCGTCTGGCCCTGCGGCGGCAGGCGCTGACCTGGCTGCGCGCCGAGCTGTCGCTGTCGGCGCGGTTGGTGGCCTCCGGCGAGGTCGGCCGCAGCCAGCTGGCGCGGTCGCTAGCATCCTGGCAGAAGGAGACCGCTCTGGCCGGCCTCCGCGACAAGGCAGAACTGGACAAGCTGTCGGCCGAGGAGCAGGCGGCGTGCGAGAAGTTCTGGGCCGACGTGGCGGCGCTGCTGAAGAAGTCCGAGGAGAAGGCACAATAAACCGCAGTTGGCCGCCTTCGGGCGTGAGGTAGGCCCGTGGCGGCCAGGCGAAGAATCTCTACAACGCCCTTCCGTCCGCCTTACGCTCCTCCCGCGAGTTGCGTTTCGCGCCTGGCTGGAACATGCTCCTGGCGCGCGTTGGTATCCATGAAAGAGTGGCCGTGTCGAGAAGAAGTGGTTCTCCCATCGGGTTGGTAAGGACATCCGCGAGTTCCTGGATTGGGGTGGTGGCAATAACCCCTGTGCCCCGGGTGACTTCTACACGCCACACGGTTTGTGGGTCGATTCCCACGGCGATCTCTACGTGGCCGAGGTGGCCCTGTCCGGCGGGGGGCGCACGGGGTTGGTGCCAGCCTCCTGCCCTACGTTTCAGCAATTCGCCCGCACGGCTTCCTCGGTGCCCTCCCGTGCCTCCGGCGACAGTCCTACCGACTCCCGATCGTCGAGGGAGATGATGAAGCACCATCACGACCGTTTGCGCGAATTCACCGCTGCCATCTTTCACGCGGCAGGGTGCCAGACTTCCGAAGCTCAGTGCATCGCCGCTCACCTGGTAGAAGCGAATCTCGTGGGCCACGATTCGCACGGCGTCATCCGTGTGCCCTCCTATGTCCAGTGGCTGAAGGACGGGAGAGTGCTCGCCGATCAGACACTGCGCATTGTCTTCGAGAACGACGCGATCGCTGTGGTCGATGGACAATTTGGCTTCGGTCAAACCATCGGCGAGCAAGCCATGCGCCTGGGCATCGAGAAAGCAGCGCGGCACGGCGTGGCCGTCATCGCTCTGCGGAACTCAGGTCATCTCGGGAGAATCGGGGACTGGCCCGCGCAGGTGGCAGCGGCGGGCAAGCTCTCGCTGCATTTCGTCAACACAACCGGCGCGGGCATTCTCGTAGCGCCGTTCGGCGGTATCAACCGGCGTCTCTCGGCCAATCCGATCGCGGCCGGCATTCCCGTTCCGAACGGTCCGCCCCTGATTCTCGACATGTCGGCCTGTACCCTGGCCGAGGGCAAGATCCGAGTGGCCCTGAACAAGGGAGTGCCGGTGCCGGAGAACTGCATCATCGACGCCCAGGGAATGCCGACCACCGATCCGCGCGTCTTTTACGCCGACCCTCCGGGAGCGATCTTGTCCATTGCGGGCCACAAAGGATACGGCCTGGCCGTCCTCTGCGAGGTCCTGGCAGGGGGTCTCACCGGCGGCGGCTGCAGCAACCCAGCGAACGCGAACCGCGTCGTGAACGGCATGCTTTCCATCGTCCTCGACGTGCCCCGTTTCCAGGGCGAAGCCGCTTTTCGTATCGAGATCCAACGCTTCGTGGCCTGGGTGAAGAGTTCGGCGAAGGCTGCTCCGAACGGTGAAATCATGATGCCCGGGGAGATCGAGGAACGGACCAAGGCGCAAAGGCTACGGGACGGTATCGACATTGACGCGACGACCTGGTCGCAGATCGTGGACACCGCCCGGAGTCTCGGCCTGGACGAAGATCGCTGGGTAGCCGTCTGATTCCTCCACCGTGGTGATACGACGGGCGATGTGACCGACGCGTCCAACCCTTCTGCTCCGCGTTGGGAGGGCCTCATGGCAGAGGACGGGCATCTCCGGGATCATGGCTTGGGCCGCCAGTAGGCGTAAAAAGCACCCCATCCGGCCTCCAGCCTCGTGATCGGGGAGACGCCAGTCCCGTCCGCGCGGGCGACGTACAGTTGGCGAACGCCCGTGCGCGTCGATCCGAACGCCACCCACTTGGAATCGGGAGAAACCTGTGGCAGGTAATTGAACACGCCAGGTTTGGACCGCGTGAGCTGCTCGATCTTGCCGCCGGGCGATGCGCGCATGAGCTCCACGGCCTCACCGACCTTCGCGGTGTAGTAAAGCCACTTCCCGTCGGGCGACCAGGTGAAGGGGTCGCTGCGCTCGATGTGGCCGGTGGCTCCCTTGTCGATGGGCTGGATCACGCCGCGGTAGCCGCCGCGGTCCGCCAGTTTGCGCAGGCCCGTGCCGTCGGGGCGAACCAGGTGGGGGTGGCAGTTGTAGTGCTCGCCCGAGAGGTACGCCAGCCACTCGCCGGTCGGCGACCACTGCGGCAGGAAATGGAACGGGTTGCGGTCCTTGACCGGCTTGGCGTTGCTGCCGTCGGCGTCGGCGAGGTAGAGCCGGTAGTCCCGGTGGTAACAAATCCGCTTGCCGTCCGGCGAGGGCGAAACCCCGTAGATGAAGCCGGGTCCGGCGTCCTGCGGCTTCTTGTTCTTGCCGCTGCGGTCCATGACGTAGGGGCGCAGCTGCCCGCCGATCATCGCCGAGAAGCTGAACTTCTTCTCGGGCCAGAAGTGCAGGCCGGCGTTGTAAAAGCTCACCCGCTCGACCGCGGTCACGTTCGTGGTCTTCCTGGTCTCCATGTCCAGCAGGATCAAGTCCTGCAGCCAGTGCTCCGCCGAGAAGCGCCAGCGCCCGTGCTTGTCCTCCCAGGCGCCGTTCTCCGGGTCCTGCCAGATCTGGTAGAGGATCGCCTGGCGCCCGTCGGGCGACCAGCTGCCGAACTGCGTGTACTGGTACGGCTTGCTCGCCAGCTCCGGGGCCAGTTCGGTCGTCCCGCTGCCGTCGCCGCGGACCATAAAGGCCCGGCTGGTGACCCGATTGGCGAAGTAGCCCGGCAAGTCGGTGCGATGCACGGTATAGCCGATCGAGTAGTCCGGGCGCTTGTCGTCCGTCTTGCCGCTGGCCCGCGCGACCCTCCGGGTGCCCGGCGGCAACATGGCCAGCGTCAGGGCGGCCAGAACTGCCGCGAGCGGGAACCACTTGGAGAGATCCGCCTGGCCAACGCGAGCCTGCTGCATGGGTGTCCTCTCCTTCTTTCGCTTCAAGGTGTCACGTCCGGCCAAAGATGACAAGGTGACAAGGTGACAAGGTGAAAGAGCCTGTCACCTTGTCACCTTGTCACCTTGTCACCTTGTCACCTTGTCACCTTGTCACCTTGTCACCTTGTCACCTTGTCACCTTGTCACCTTGTCATCTTCAGCGGCGCGGGGCTGCCATTGCGCCC
>DASPXY010000190.1:0-3173 GCA_035637055.1 Gemmataceae bacterium
TCGATCCTCGATCCTCGATCCTCGATGCGCAGCGTGTATTCCCCGGCCGGGAAATCGCCGGTCAGGGCGATCTCGCCGCCCGCGACGCCCTGATGGACGACGGCGTGGACCGTCCGCAGCGGTTGCTCGTTCGGGCCGAGCAGCGTGCAGGCAATCTCGAACTCGTCCGTGGCTGGCTGCAAGCTAAAGCGGTGGACCGTCAGCGAGCGGAAGAAGAGGATATCGCCGACCCGATAAGTGGACTTGCTCAGGGCGAGATGGCTGACATAGGCCGGCTCGGCGACGGGAAGCAATTGCGGCACCTCAGCGACGGCGGTTTCGCGCTGCGCCTTGACTTGCAGGTAAGGCAACGTGTCGGGCGGAACATTGAGCCCGGCGGGGAGCGTGACGATGCCGTCGCCGGAAATCGCGAGCTTCTGCTCGAAGATGGGTTGTTCCTGCCCCGGCAGTTTCAACTGGGCGATGACCGTGGCGGCGACGGGCTTGCTCTCAAGATCGCGCGTGGCGACCTGATAACGATTGCTGGCGTCGCGCTCGTAATTTGCGGGACCAGACACCTCGATCTGGAGATAGTTCGGCTTGAGTTGGGCAGGGAGAGCGGCCTTCTGCGCGCGATAGGTACGCTCGACGCTGGGCAGTTGCTGGCGCTCGATGGCGTTGATCTCGTGCCGCACCTGGGCGAGTTCGGCCCGGCGCTCGGTCCAGCCGTTCTGATACTGGATGAAGCCAAAGGCGCCCCCGGCGACCACGAAGAGGACAGCGGCCGCGGCGAGCCAGCGGAGCAGCCGGCGCGGTTTCGTCTGGGGCGAAGTCGGGAGCGGGAGCGTGGCCGGCGCCTGCGGGGCAGCAGCGGGAGCGGGCTGGATGGTCTCGACCGGCGCGGACGGCGTGGCCGAGGGTGCCGTGAACGCCGGCACCTCGGCGTAGATCTGCGCAGCGCGGGCCAGCAAATGCTGCTGAGCCTCCGCCGCGGCGAGAGCCGCCTGGCACGCGGGGCACGCGGCGAGGTGTTCGCGCAACTTACCCGCAGCCTCCTCGTCCAGGAGGTCGTAGAGGTAATCCAGCAACAGGTCAGCAGTCTGGTCGCAAGTCAACATGGTAGTTGTCCGTGGCGAGTGGTGAGTGGTGAGTGGTGAGTGAAGGAAGTCTTGGGTCTTCACTCACCCCTCACCACTCACCACTCACCACCCCTCACTTCTCCTTGAGCACTCGGCGTAACTTCTGCAAGGCGGCACGCATCTGGGTCTTGACGGTGCCGACGGGGCTGCGGCGTAACTCGGCGATCTCCTCGTAAGTCAGATCCCCGTTCTGACGCAGGAGGAAGACCGCTTTCTCCTCGGGTCGCAGTTCCTTGAGCGCCTCGCGAAGTTGGTCGAGCGATTCCTTCTCTTCCAGACAGTCGGCGGGCGAGTTCTCCACGGTCTGGCTGAGGACGGCGTCGCTGCCGAGGGGCCGGCTGCGCCGCCGCCAGGCGCTGCGCTGCAAATCCTTGGCGGCGTTGAGGCCAACACGGAAGATCCAGGCCCGGATATTGCGGACGTCGGCGAGTCCGTCGCGTGTCCGCCAGCACTTCAGGAAGGCGTCCTGGGCAGCGTCCTGGGCGTCCTCGTGATTGCCGAGCAGGAAGTAGAGCGTGCTGACCAACTCCGCGCGCACCTCGTTGAAGGCGCACAAAAAGTCGTCGGCGGAGGGATTGGCTCCGTGCAGGGACGTCGCTCCAACGGGGCTGCTGACGGCCAGTTCGCTCATACCATCACCCCATTAGACGAAAGGAGCGTGCCGGCGGATTGCGGATGGGGCAAAAAGTCGATAGTGGTCGGGGCGTGTCCGGTCATGCAGACTATTGTGGCACGAGGGCCCGCCATTTTCCACAGCCTTTTCGCGAAACCGGAACCCCGAAAATGACACAGGCAAGCTCTGAGGCAACCCCCTCCCCGCAACGGAGAGGGGGAGAAGAAGAGATCGCGTGTTGCTTGCTCCCCCTCTCCGTTGCGGGGAGGGGGTTGGGGGGAGGGGTTGGCGACAAAAACGACACAGGCACCATTCCAGAGTCGGAATAGTGCCTGTGTGGAGCCTAGTTTGTCATTCCGCCTTCAGGCGGGTTGCAAGGAGGAGGCAACGATAACGCGATCCCGCCCCTCCGCCTTGGCCCGCGACAGAGCTGCGTTGACGGCGTGCAACACGCTTTTGGGGTTGGTGCCATGCTTGGGAAAAACGGCGACCCCGAGCGAAAGGGACACGGCGCCGAGCGGCTTGTTCTCGTAACTGACCTGCAGTTCCTTGACCTCTTTCCGCAGTTTCTGCGCCCGCTGACGGGTCGCTTTCAAGGAAGCGCCCGGGAGAATCAGGAGGAACTCCTCGCCCCCATAGCGGCAGGCAACGTCTCCCCCGCGTACCTGCTTTGCCAGGAACTCACCCAGGGCCCGCAACAAGGCATCGCCCCCAACCCAGGTAAAGTCGGTATTGTAACGTTTGAAATAGTCAATATCGAGCATGATGAGGCCAACGGGGCTTTTTTCGCGATGCGCCCGGGCCACCTCCCGCTCCAGCGAATCATCCATGAAGGCGCGATTGTACAGGCCAGTGAGCTTATCGCGGGTGGCGCGTTCCTTCAGTTCTTTTCGCTCCTGCAAATTGCGCAGCGCCAGCGCGCTTTGCCGCGCGATGTTCCGCGCGAGCTGCCGTTGCCGGGAGGTCAACGTGCCGGCCGCGCTCTCCAGGTACAGCAACCCCGAGGCCTGGGAGTCCGCCATCAGCGGCACACAGACGGAACTGCCTCCGCGGGGCAGGACCACATGCTGGCACACGGGCGTCTGCGCATTCTCTACGACCTTCATGAGCCGCAGGGCGTGGCACTGGTGCAGCTGGAAAGCCGGCTCGGCTTGCGCGCACTGGCCCCAGCTTTCCACGGCCTCGACGCGAAAGTCCCCTGGCTCCTTCCGCACATACAACTTGCCGGAAGTCGTCGGCAACAATTGCTGTAACCCTTGCGCGATGACCTTGTAGGCGTCCTCGGCAGTGAGACAGGCCTGCAGCTGAGCGACGATGTCCAGCTGCCGTTCGCTACGTTTCATGGCGTGGGCTCCTGGCGGAGTTAGGGGGAAATCGGTGTCTCTCGGGGGGGCTCGTGGTCGCCGACCGTCCGGAAAGCGCACACAGTGTCCTGCGCGGCG
>DASPXY010000191.1:0-5925 GCA_035637055.1 Gemmataceae bacterium
CGGTCGAAACACCGACGCCCGTCAACACCAACGGCGTGTTCGACCCGCTCACTGGGATGTGGTATCTGAAGGACAGTGTTGGCCCTGGCGCCCCCGACATTACTCCGTTCGCCTACGGGGCTCCGGGCTGGATCTCAGTCCTGGGGGACTGGAACGGCGACGGCGTGCTGACCATCGGTGGGGTCGATCCCGCGACGATGACGTGGTATCTCAAAAATAGCAATACTCCTGGTGCTCCGGATCTCACGCCCTTTGCTTACGGGGCGCCGGGTTGGCTGCCGGTGGTCGGCGACTGGGACGGCGACGGCATGACGACGATTGGCGTGGTCGATCCTACCACCAATATCTGGTATCTCAAGAATAGCAATAGTCCTGGTGCTCCCGACATTGAGCCCTTCGCTTACGGAGCGCCGGGTTGGCTGCCGGTGGTCGGCGACTGGGACGGCGACGGCGTGATGACGATCGGCGTCTTCGACCCGCAGACGGCAACCTGGTATCTGAAGAACAGCAATTCGCCCGGCGCTCCCAACATCGAGCCGTTTGCCTACGGCGGGCGGGAGTGGACGCCGGCCGTCGGGGACTGGAACGGCGACGGCACGACGACGATTGGCGTCCTCGATCCCGCGACGAAGACCTGGTATCTGCGGAACAGTAATACACCCGGCGCCCCGGACATTGAGCCGTTCGCCTACGGTGGCCCGACGACGCTGCCCGCGGTGGGCGGGAAGGCGCTGCCGGGCGCTGCGCTGCGGGCAGCCCACTCCGTGGCCACCAGCGGCTCGCTTGTGAGCCAGACCGAAGTGGATGCGATTGCCGCCGCCGCGCTCGAACGGTTGCAGCAGAGTGGCCTGAGCCCGGAAGCCGACGCCCGCCTATCCTCCGTGCGGTTCGCGGTCGGCCCACTGCCGGGGTCGCTCCTGGGTCTGGCCCAACTCAAGAGCGACGCGGTGCTGATCGACGAGGATGCCGCAGGTCGGGGTTGGTTCGTCGATTCGACGCCGCTGGACGATGCGGAGTTCGTCGGGGGCAAAGCCGTCGCCGGACTGGCTCAGGAGCGGCCGGACCTGCTGACTGCGGTGCTGCACAAACTCGGACATGTGGCCGGTGCGAGCGACGTGCGGGGCGATGCGTCGGCCGACAATCTGATGCAGGCGATCCTCCCCGACGGCGTCCGGCGCACGCAGGCGCTCGACGCGGTGTTCGCCCGCGCTGCATCGTCGAAGGGCTGATTCACGGACGTTCCGGGGAGGGACAGATTGCGGATTCGCAATATCCGCAATCTGTCCCTCGTCTTTCGTGGGCTAGGGCTGTGGCTTGCTGGCGAGCCAGGAGCGTCACTGAACGACCGGAGCAAGCTCCTCCGGTGAGCGACCGGAGAAACCTGCTCGAAGAGTAGTTACTCCGGTCGCTGACGCTCCCGGCTCGCCAACAGCCGGAGGAGCACCCAACTTACGACTGCCCTTGCCCCGCGGCGGCGGTTTTCTCTACAATAACGTATCTCAACCACCAAACCCCATGCGACGAGAGCGAATCATGAAGGAAGGCATTCATCCCAAGTACGAAGAAACGACCGTCACCTGCGGTTGCGGCAACAAGTTCACCACCCGCAGCACGCGCAAGAACATCACGGTCGAAATCTGCTCCGCCTGCCATCCCTTTTACACTGGCAAGATGAAGTACGTGGACTCCACCGGCCGCGTCGAGAAGTTCCAGCGCAAGTACAACTGGGGCGCTCGCAAGAAGCAGGAAGGCGAGGCAGTTCAGGCGAAATAGGGCGGCTCACAAAACTCGCGAGCGGGGGGCGTACGCCCTCCGCTCGCTTTGCGTTGATGCGGCCTTTTTTCCCTGAACCCTGTCCCTCGCGCCATCATGCTCGCACAATTTGAAGACGCCCTGACCCGTTCCCAGGAGCTGGAACAGCAACTCGCCAACCCGGCAGTCATCGCCGACCGTACGCGCTACACGCAACTCTCGAAAGAACACGGCTCCCTCGCCAAGATGGTCAAGCCGTATCTCGAATATCAGAAAATCAGCGGCGACATCGCCCAGGCCGAGGCCCTCCTCGCCGGCGCTGACCCCGACATGCAGGCCCTCATTGACGAAGAACTCGCCGGTCTGCGGCCGCGCCTGCAAGCGCTGCAGAACCGCCTGGAAGACCTGCTCCTCGTCGAGGGTGAGGACTTCGGCAGCATCATCATGGAGATCCGCGCCGGCACCGGCGGCGACGAGGCGGCCCTGTTCGCCGGCGACCTCTACGACATGTACACGCACTACGCGCGCGATCAGGGCTGGAAGGTCGAGGACATCGCCTTCAGTCCCGGCGAGCACGGCGGCTTCAAGGAAGTCGTCTTCAGCGTCAGCGGCGATGAGGTTTTCCAGAACTTTCGCTACGAGAGCGGCGGCCATCGCGTGCAGCGTGTGCCGAAGACCGAGCAGCAGGGCCGCATCCACACCTCCGCGGCGACGGTCGCCGTCCTCGCCGAGCCCGACGAGGTGCAGGTCGAGATCAAGCCGGAAGACATTGAGTGGGAGCGCATGCGTGCCGGCGGCGCCGGCGGCCAGCACGTCAACAAGACCGAGAGCGCCGTGCGTCTCTGGTACAAGAAGGGCACCCCCGAGGAGATGGAAGTCAAGTGCCAGGACGAGCGTAGCCAGAACAAGAATTACGAGCGCGCCATGCGCCGGCTGCGCAGCATGCTCTACGAGCGCCAGCAGCAGAAACTGCACAGCGAACGCGCCGAGCAGCGCCGGACATTGATCGGCTCCGGCGACCGCAGCGAGCGCATCCGCACCTACAACTTCCCGCAGAATCGCCTCACCGATCACCGCGTCAACCTGACGCTCTACAAGCTCGACGCCATCATCGCCGGCAACATGAGTGAACTGATCCAGGCCCTCAAGGATTTTGACAAGAAACAGAGGCTGGAAGGTCAAAAATGAGTACCACGAGTCAAACCGCCGGGGCCGAGCAGGCGTGGACCGTCGGGGGGCTGCTCGAATGGACCGAGCGTTTCCTGGCGCAGAAAGGCGTGGAGTTCCCGCGCCTCGACGCCCAGGTTTTGCTGGCGTACGCGCTGGGCTGCAAGCGCATCGACCTGTACGGCCTCCTGCATGGCCAGCCGGCGACGGAGGAGGTGCGGCAGCGCTACCGGGACTTGATCCGGCGCCGCGTCGAGGGCTGTCCGGTGGCGTACCTGGTCGGCCGCAAGGAATTCTATTCGCTGGAACTCGAGGTGAGCTCGGCGGTGCTGATCCCGCGGCCCGACAGCGAGGTAGCGGTGGTCGAATGCCTGGAACTGGCGAAACAAATGGCCGAGCCGACCATTCTCGACATCGGCACCGGCTCGGGCAATCTCGCCATCGCCATCGCCAAGCATCACAAGGGGGCCGAGGTGACTGCGGTGGACCTCAGCCCTGATGCCCTTGCCGTCGCTCAGCGCAACGCCGCCAAACACGACGTTGCCGAGAGGATTCGTTTCCTTTGTGGCGATCTCTTCGAGGCGGTGCCTGCGGGCGAGCGGTTCGATTTCGTGATCAGCAATCCCCCCTACATCCCGAGCGCGGAGGTCAAGCGTCTCGCGCCGGGCGTGCGCGATTACGAGCCGCACCTAGCACTCGACGGCGGCCCGGACGGTTACGCCGTCTTCGAGCGATTGGTGGCCGAAGCCCGCCAGCACCTGGAACCGGGCGGCCATCTTATCGTCGAGATCACCACGGCGCAGGAAGGGCCGGCGCGGCAGCGCCTCGCGGCACTCGCCGGCTACGAACTGGCTCCGACGATCTACGATCACGGGCGTCATCCGCGCGTATTGCGGGCCCGCTGGTCTGCTTGACCTTTCCCACCCTGTTGTGGCACGGTCTCCTGACCGTGCCACTCTGCTGACCGCAGGTCTCCACAAAGCAGAGGAGACCTTCGGTCACAAGCCGTGGCACGGTCAGGAGACCGTGCCACAACACGGACCGTGCCACAACAAGCCGTGGCACGGTCAGGAGACCGTGCCACAACACGGCTGCTTGTCGCCACGGCCTCCGCCTACCTTTTCCCGCTATCGGGGCTACTCCACATCGCGACAGGGAAAAAGTCTCTTGACAACTCAGGCATCATGTCTTAGTCTGACACTCAGACAAACCGTCTGGGAAAGGACTAGCCATGGCGCGCACGCCGGAAGATATCCCACCGAAAGAGCTGGAAGTGCTCCAAGTGCTCTGGGAGCAGGGCCCCGCAACGATTCGCCAGATCACGGATAAACTCTATCCCGAAGGGCGTCCCGCTCAGTACGCCACCGTGCAAAAACTCCTCGAACGGCTGGAGGCGAAGAAGTGCGTGACGCGCGACCGGGGCAGCGCGGTCCACGTCTTCACCGCGGCCCTTGGGCGCGACGAATTGATCGGCCGGCGCTTGCAGTCCGTCGCTGAAAAACTCTGCGGCGGCTCGTGGACGCCGCTCTTGACGCACCTGGTGCAGTCGGAGCGGCTCAGCGCCGAGGATCGGCAGGAACTGCGCAATCTCATCGACGAGCTGGACCAACCGCGGCCGAAATCCAAACGCGACCAGCGCTGAAAAGGAGCCGCCGATGAGCGCGCTGCTACAGGTCGGCCTGAGCAACTGCGTGATGGCCCTGGCGCTGGCGGTGGTGGCGGCGAGCGTCGGCCGCTGGTGCCGGCGGCCGGCGGTGACTCACGGGCTCTGGTTGCTCGTGTTGCTCAAGCTCATCACCCCGCCGCTGGTATTCGTCCCCGTGTCCTGGCCGGAGCCTGACGCCCCAGCCGCGCCAGTGGTCGCCCTGGCACCTGTGCCTTTGCCGATCCCTGAAATCCCCGAACGTGTCGAGGAACCCATTCGCCCGGACGTGGCGCCGGTCGAGGATGGCCCGGACGCATGGGACAACCCCGGTCCCGCGGACCTGCCGGTGCCGCCGGCTCCCGAGCCGCCCCTCGTGCCGGCCCAGCTACCGCCTCTGCCAGCCGTCCTTGCGGGTGATGGGGCTCCCTGGCCGACGATCGCGCTTGCGCTTTGGCTGGGCGGGTCGGCCTGCTGGTTCGTCCTGGCCCTCGGACGCATTCGGCGGTTCCAGCGGTTGCTGCGCCACGCCACCACGGCACCGATGGAACTGCAGGTGGAAGCCGAGACGCTGGCGGCGCGGCTGGGACTGGCACGCTGTCCGCGCGTGTTGCTTGTCCACGGCGTTGTCTCGCCCATGCTGTGGGCGGTGGGACAGGCGCCGCGGCTGCTGTTGCCGGCCAGTCTGCTGGAACGGGTGAGCGCTGTTCAACGCGCGACGCTGCTGGCTCACGAACTCGCTCACCTGCGGCGGCGCGACCACGTGGTTCGCCTGCTGGAACTGGTGGTGCTGGGCCTGTACTGGTGGTTCCCGCTCGTGTGGTGGGCGCGGCGCGAGCTGCGCGAGGCGGAGGAAGAGTGCTGCGACGCCTGGGTGGTCTGGGCTTTGCCGGACTCGCCGCGGGCGTATGCAACGGCCCTGGTCGAAACCTTGGATTGGTTGTCGGAGGCCAGTCCGGCCCTGCCGCCGGTGGCGAGTGGGATCGGACAGCTTCCCCTGTTGCGAAGGAGGTTGACGATGATCATGCGTGGAACGACGCCGCGGGCGCTGACCGGCTTGGGCTTGCTGGCCCTGCTTGGTCTGGGATTGTTGCTGCTACCGCTGGTGCCCTCGTGGGCGCAGCCGCCCGGTCCGGGGCGCCCGGGAGTGCAGCCGGGCGGCGTGCGCGACGTGGACCTGGAGAAGGCCCGCGCCGAGGTCAAGCGGATGGCGGAGGATCTGAAGCACCTGCAGGAGAGCCTTGAGAAACAACATCGTGTGATGGAGATACAGGCCAAACGCTTCGCGGACGCGATGGAGTGGCTGAAGCGGGCGGAGTTCGAGCGTGCCCACCAGGCCGAGGCCAAGAAGGAGTTCGGCTTCA
>DASPXY010000192.1:0-5298 GCA_035637055.1 Gemmataceae bacterium
GACGGCAAGCGCATCGCCTTCACCTCGAATCGCGATGGCAATTATGAGATTTACACGATGAACCCCGACGGCAGCGACCAGCGCAACCTGACGAAGCATCCTGGCAACGACAATTTCGCCAGTTGGGCGCCCGATGGCCGGCGGCTCGCGTTGATCTCGAACCGCGATGGCGGATATAATATCTATATTGTGGATGTCAAGTGAGGCTTTTGCGATAGAGCCGCTTGTCGTGAATGTAGGCCTCGACGGCCCGCGGCACGAGGTACCGCAGCGAGCGATTCTCGGAGGCGCGGCGGCGCAGGTCGCGGCTCTGGATGTCGATGAGCGGCGCCTCCACGGTCTGCAGGCGCAGGCGGATCCCCTCGGGCAATTTGAGGCTCGCCTCGACGTCCTCGGGGCGGGGCAGCGGCCAGCCAGGGCGGTGCGTGACGAGCAGGCCAGCCATTGCGACAACGCGCTGCGGCTGATACCAGTTCATCAAATCCAGCAAGGTGTCGGAGCCGATCGGCAAAAACAGCTCATCGTCCGGCTGGCGCCGTTTGATTTCCTCCAGCGTGTGGACGGTGTAACTGGGGCCGGGTCGATCCTTCTCCAGTTCGTCGATGCGAAAGGCCGGTTGCCCGGCGATGGCCAGCGCCAGCATTTCGACGCGCTGGGCGAACGGGGTGAGCGTCTGCTCCTGCTTGTGGGGCGGGCTGGCGGCGGGGACGAACCAGACCTGATCGAGCCGCCCCTGTTCGCAGCATTGCTCGGCCAGGATCAGGTGGCCCAGGTGGACCGGGTCGAAGGTGCCGCCGAAAACGCCGATGCGCATGGCAAAGGAAAAAAAGGCAAAAGTAAAAAGGAAAAAGGAAAAAGGAGGAATGCCCACCTTCCTTTTTGCCTTTTTCCTTTTTACTTTTGCCTTGCCGTAAGGTCCACCTCGGTCTGCTTCAGGTACGCGGCGGCCTGCTCCGGTGGCACCGGGTTAATGTAAAACCCGGTCCCCCACTCAAAGCCGGCCACCCGCGTCAGCCGCGGAATCACCTCAATGTGCCAGTGATAGTGCGGCAGCGCTTGCGTGTCGAACGGCGACGTGTGGATGATGTAGTTGTACGCCGGCCGGTCCAGCGCCACCTCCAGCTTGAGCAGGATCGTCTTGAGGACGGTGCCGAGTTCGTCCACCTCGATCTTCTGGATGTTTTCGTAATGGCTATTGTGGTGTTTTGGGAGAATCCAGGTCTCGAATGGAAAACGGCTGGCGAACGGCGCCAGGGCGACGAAGTTCGGCGTGTCCAGCACGACGCGCTTGTCGGTCCCCAGCTCCTGATGGATCATGTCGCAATAGATGCAGCGACCGCGGTAGTTGTAGAACTCGAGCGAGCCGGTCATCTCCTCCCAGACATTGATCGGCACAATCGGCGTGACGATCAGCTGCGAATGCGTGTGCTCCAGCGAGGCGCCGGCGAGAGCGCCGACGTTCTTGAACAGCATGCCGTAGACCAATCGCGGATCCTTTTTCAGATCGACGAGACGATCGCGGTAGACCCAGAGCACCTCGCGAATGTTCTCCTCGCCGAGGTCGGCAAGGCTGAGTTCGTGGCTGGGGCACTCGATGATGACCTCGTGAGCGCCGATGCCGTTCATCTTGTCGTAGATGCCGTCGCCGCGCTTGTTCAGGTCGCCCTCAACTTGCAGAGCGGGAAACTTGTTGGGCACGACACGGACGCGCCAGCCCTTCTCGTTCGAGCGCGTATTGCGGTCGCGATAGGCGAGAATCTCGTGCGGCGTCTTGTCCTCGCTGCCCTCGCAGAAGGGACAAAAGGTGCCGCTCGGCTGCAGTGCCTCCAGCTTGGGGGCCACCGGCCGTTTCGCCCGATCCGTGGCGATGATGACCCAGCGCCCGACGATGGGATCTTTGCGCAATTCAGGCATCGGCAAACTCCGAAGGGCGGCGGTAAAACCTCGCAGGGTCTCGTCCATCAGTCGTAGGGGCGAGGGGCGAGGGACGAGGGACGAGGGAAGAAGAGGTTGCCTCTTTTGTCTTCCCTCGCCCCTCGCCCCTCGTCCCTCGCCCCTCTCCTCATACATCCCACATGATCTGCTCGAAGTCTGGCGACGGCCGCGTCAGGTGAATGGCGCCCTCGCGCGGCGCTCGATCGCGGCTCTGGCCGCTCTCCAGCAGTTCGACGAAAAACTGCACCGGCTCGTCCACCTTCACCCCGAGCAGGTCGAACGGCACGGCCACCTCGACGATCCGCTCGATCCCAACCTCGACCGGCTCCCCCGGCGTCGCCGCTTCCAGTTCCTTGCGGAAGCGCAATTCGCCCCTGGCCAACGGCACCGCAGGGTGCTCGATCACGACCTCGGCGCCGGCCGGTTCGACGAAGCCGATCCGCAAAGTGTCGAATTCGGCCAGCGCCTCGCGCGCCGGGCCGTCGCAGTCAATCCGCACCAACAACCGCTCCAGGTCGAAGCCGAAGTAGATGTCGCGGATCGGGCCGGACGTCGCCATCGCCATCGTACCACGCTCGTTCTGGCAGGTGTAGCGGCCCGCGGTGACCCACTCGAAAAACGTCTCGCGGCCATCGACCTTCACGTCGAGGAAACTCCGCGGCAAGGTGTGGATGGCGCGCTGACCACGGCGGCTGATCGGGCGGCTCAGCTCGGACGGCGGCGCCTCGCCGAGGAGCAGGTAGACGTTCTGCAGGTGCTTGCGGAACAGGTAGTCGAACAGCGCGTCCTGGGCGCTGGAGTGATCGTCGCCGTACCACCAGAACCAGTCGCTGCCCTCGGCGATGTAGAGTTCTTCCCAGGCCCACTGCAATGAAGAATGGAGAACGGAGAACGGAGAATGAGGAATTGGCTCGGTCCTCCGTTCTTCATTCTCCGTTCTCCGTTCTCCGTTCTTCATTTCTTTGGTCCGGCGGAGCAGGAATTCGCGGGCGCGATGAAGCGCGTCCCAGCCGGCATTGTCCTCCTCGTGGCCGATCCAGATGGCGAAGTTGTGATTGATCCAGCTGCCCGCAAACAGACGCGGCACGGTGTCTGGCGGCGGATTTTCCTCCAGATAAGCGCCGAGCGCTACCGGCCGCACGTCGGGGCTGCGGCTACAGCGCTCATAGAGGGCGCGCAGGAACTTGACACCGCCGCCGGGGTAGTGCTCCCAGCAGTTCTCGCCGTCGAGGATCACGCTCACCAGCGCTGGCTCGTCGTCGGGGATGGCGGCGCGGATGTTGCGCAGGTGGCGCATGAAATCCTCCGCCGCGGCGACCGGCTCGCTGCGCTGGTAGTGGAAGCCGATCATGTCGCTCAGGGCGTGATCGCGGAAGACGACCGCCAGCTCACTGTCGCCTTCACAGACCGTGTAAGGGCGATACAGGCGCTCGGGGTTGCGGACGTGCCCGTGGCTGTCGCGACTGACGAGGCCGTGCGTCGAGCGGTTCAGGATTTCCTCGTCGGTCGCGAACCAGCGGATGCCGTGCTGTGCCAGCAGCGGCAGCATCGACTGGCACACGCTCCCCTCGGCGGGCCACATACCTTGCGGGGCTTTGCCGAACAGGGCCGTGTGCTGCTCAATGGCTCGGCGAACGTGGACCGCGGCGTCCTCGGGGTAGCCGCCGGTGTAGCGCGGCAGCCTGACGTCGGGCATCGCCTCGCGCGCCAGCTTCTTGTCCAGCAAGAGCGGCAGGATGGGATGGTAGTAGGGCGTCGTCGTCAGTTCAACCTGGCCGCGCTCGGCGAGTTGGCGATGCAGCGGAATGATCTGCCGCAAAATCTCCAGGTGCTTGTCGAGCAACCAGTTCTTCTCGGCCTCGGTGTAGTGGCGGCCCTTGGCGACGAGTTCGCGCAGGTCGTCGTCCTGCTCGATGGCCAGCGGGTGGACCCAGGCGAGGTTGAACCACACTTGCAAGTCGCGGAGGTCGCGCTCGTTATAGCGCCGCCGCGCCTCCTGGGCCGTGTTTCGCCCCTGCGCCCGACGTTGATAGAGGTCGAAGTAGCGCCCGAACGGCTTGATCATGTACTCCGCGTTCGCCATGAAGAAGTGATCGAGCAGGTACAGGCAGTCGGCCTCGGTCAGGCTGTCGGCCGGGATGCGCGACGCTGTCAATGGCCTGTCACGGGCGCCGCCCTCTGTGTATTGCTGGAGTTGCAAGAGCAGGCTGGGGACCAGGTTGATCGTGCAGCGCATCTCCGGAAACTCCAGCAGATGCAGGGCCATGCCGTAGTAGTCCTTGACGCCATGCAGGCGGACCCACGGCATGGGGTTCTCACCGGCGACGTCGTCGGGGTAGTACGGCTGGTGCTGGTGCCAGAGGAACGCAACCGCGATTTCAGCCATTACGCCTCTCCTGTGTCAGCAAGAGCACGGGCGGCCCACGGTCCGCGGCTCGTGGGCTTCCCCCCAACTCTCCCCCTGCAAGCGCTCGTAGAGCCGTTCGTACTCTGCGGCGCTGCGAGCCCACGACCAGTCCTGGCGCATGCCGGTCTGCATCAGCGCCAGCCAGCCGGCCGGGTCGAAGCGGTACAACCGCAGGGCACGCTCGACGGCCTCCAGGAACGCGGCGGGCGAGTCGGGGATGAAGGCGAAGCCCGTGGCTGTCCCCGCTGCCAGACGCTCCGGTGTGGCATCGGCGACCGTGTCGCACAGGCCGCCCGTGGCGCGCACGATCGGCACCGTCCCATACTTCAAACTATACAGCTGGCTCAGGCCGCACGGCTCGAACAGGCTCGGCATCAGGAAGATATCCGCTCCTGCCTCGATCTGGTGCGCGAGCGGCTCGTCCTGGGCCAGCGTGACGCCGACCTGCTGCGGATGACGCGTGCGGAGATCCTGCAGCATCCGGTGATACACCGGGTCGCCCTCGCCGAGGACGACGAGCTGGGTATGTTCCTGCAGCAGCGCCGCCGCGGTCTTGCCCAGCAGATCCAGCCCTTTCTGATCGACTAGACGCGAGACCATGCCCAGCAGGGGCGTGCGCGGCTCCTCGGCCAGACCGTAGCGGCGCTGCAGGGCCAGTTTGCACTTCGGCTTGCCAAGCGCGACCGCCTCGACGGTGTAGTTGGTGGCGATGTGGCGATCGACAGCCGGATCCCAGATGCGATAATCAACGCCGTTGACGATCCCGAAAAGCCTTTTGGCGCGCTGGGCGAGAACGCCGTGCAGGCCGCAGCCGAAGTAGGGCGTCTGGATCTCGCGGGCGTAGGTCGGGCTCACCGTGTTGAGCAGGTCGGAGAAGACGATGCCGCCCTTGAGGAAGTTGATATGACCGTGAAACTCCAGGGCGTCGGTGTTGAACAGCCGCCAGGGCAAGCCGG
>DASPXY010000193.1:0-10581 GCA_035637055.1 Gemmataceae bacterium
GCGCCGCGGTCGCGACCTGAGCGCTGTCGAGGCACGCCGGCTGCGCGAGGCCATCGCCACGGTGCTGACGCGCGCCATCGAGAAACGCGGTTCGAGCATTCGCAATTACGTCGGCGGTTCGGGCCTGAAAGGCGAGTATCAGCACGAGTTCCTCGTCTACGGCCGCAAGGGCCAGCCGTGCGTCCGCTGCGGCCGCGCCATCGAACGCATCGTCCTGGCAGGGCGTTCGACGCACTTTTGCCCGCGGTGCCAAAAGAGAAAGGATGAAGGATGAAGGATGAAGGATGAAGGAGGTCTTTATTCATCCTTCATCCTTCATCCTTCATCCTTGTGTGATGTCCTACCGAGCGTTCAAGCGGCTGCTGGGTGAGACCAGTCTGGAGCGCAAGTGCCGCTTCCTGTTCGGCGCCGGCATCCTGCTGCTCATCACCATTAGCTTCTGGATCTACGCCAACCGCACCGAGCACCTGGCGTATGACCAGACCACGACCACCTGCCGCGTCCTGCTCACACCAATCCTGGATCGCCATCATGCCGAGAAACTGAAGAAGGGCACCGACGACAGCACGCGCCAGTGGGCCCAGTGGGTCGAGGCGCGGAAAGAAGGCGACAACTTGATGGCTGAGCGAGCCGTGCCGTATCAGGATCGGCTCATCCGCGAAGGCCAGGGCGAGGACGGCTACGAGCGCGAGCTGTTCAAGGAGTTCCGCCGGACCGACGAGCCCAAAGACGAGGCGACGCGGCTGCGCCCCGGCGAGGGCGGAGCGAGCGGGGCCGTGCTGCTCTACTACGGCGCGGTACGGGCCAACAAACAGTGCCTGGCGTGCCACCACAGCAGTTTTCCGTCCCTGGCGGAGAACGACCTGATGGCGATCGTCCGGATCCGCATGCCGACCAAAACGATCGAGGACGGCGTCCATCTGAACCGGGCCATGCTCATGGCGACTGCCCTCGTGACCGCCCTGCTCATCATGAGCGGGAGCTGGATCATCGTTCGCTATGTCATCGTCAAGCCCGTCAAGCACCTCAAGGAGGTCTCCGACGCGATCTCCTCCGGCGAACTCAACGTGCGCAGCGAGATCCAGACCGGCGACGAGTTCGAGGATCTCAGTCACGCCTTCAATCGGATGTTGCGCAACCTCGTCAGCATGCAGGACCAGTGGCGCAAGGTAAACGCCGACCTCGACCGCAAGGTGGACGAACTGGCCCAGGCGAACATGGCCCTGTACGAGTCGAACCGTCTGAAAAGCGATTTCCTCGCAACGATGAGCCACGAGCTGCGCACGCCCCTGAACAGCATCCTCGGCTTCAGCGACGTGTTGCTCTCCAGCAATGCCCTCAGCGAGAAGCAGCAGCGCTGGCTGCGCAACATCAAGTCGAGCGGCGAAAAGCTCCTGGCCCTTATTAACGATATTCTCGATCTGGCAAAGATCGAAGCGGGCAAAATGCAGCTGCGGCTCGAAGATTTCAGCATTCACGAGCTCTGCGAGGGCATGCTGAACATGTTCCGGCCGCTGGCGGAGAAAAAGAACATCGACCTGCGCGGCCAGATTGCCCTGGACATTCCCCTGCTGCGGCAGGACGTGACCAAGTTACAGCAGATCTTGCAGAACCTCGTCTCCAACGCGCTCAAGTTCACGCCGGAGGGCGGCCGCGTGCTGCTCAAGGCGGAGGCCGATCCTGTCTATGTGACGCTGACGGTGACCGATACGGGCGTTGGCATCGCGCCGGAGGAACAGGAACTGGTCTTCGAGAAGTTCCGTCAGTCCGGCAACCCGCTGACGCGCGAGCACGCCGGTACCGGCCTGGGACTGTCGATCGTGCGCGAGCTGTCGAAGTTGTTGGGCGGCGAGGTGACGCTGCAGAGCGAACTGGGCCGCGGCAGCACGTTCACGGTACGCCTACCGCTGCATCTGAGCGAGGAGCCGCGCCTGGAGTTCGACCTCGCCGATGAGCGTATCGACCTGTCGAAGGCGCAGCGCGTGGACGTGCGGCTGTATGCCACGGCGGCGCCGCCGACCGCGGTAACCCGAATCGATCGCAAGGAAGAGACACAGGTCGAACTGCCGGTCGTGCCGCCGCCGGCGCCCGCGAGTCAGGAGTCAAAGGTCAGAAGTCATGGAGACAAGCCCGAAGCGCCAGCGCCGGGATCCGCTTCCCCTGCCCCCGAACCCTGACTCCTTGCGGCACGCGGCGCCGCCTGGTAGCATCACAGCATGAGCAAAGAGCCTCTCTACGTTGAACGCGCACCACGTGCTGCCAAGCCAGTCGCCGCTCCAGCGGTGCCGCTGTCGCGACCGCTCTGGTTTGACTTCTTCCTGATCATGCTGGGCTGCGCCCTCTCGCACTTCCTGGCCGACTGGAGCCGTTTCGTGGCCCTGCCCTCGGACACACCAGGTGAGACACCCGAGAGCGTGAAGGAACTGCTCTTACCCTCGCTGCCCCGCCTGCTCTTTCTGCCGCTGGGCGTGCTGTTGTTCTGGCCCATCTTCTATCTGACCCAGCGCCTCGCCGGACGCAAGCAAGCGCTCAGCGCCGGGGAGTGGCTCTGGGGGGTTGCGTGGCTCGGCGCTGTGCTGCTATCGGTCTGGATCGTCTGGCAGCGTTGGGGACCGAACTCGCTGCCCGGTTTCCTCGACCCCGAGAACTGCAGGAGGACGATCTTTGTCAGCTACGTGGTCGGCTCGATGGCCCTGGCGGCTGTCGCGCTGTTAATCGGCCTGATCGACCTGATCGGCCGCTGGGGACAACCGTGGACGCATCATTGCTGCCTGGCCCTGGTGATGTGGCCGCTGGTGCCGCTGGCGGTCGGCTTGCTGTGGCACGTCAAACCCGGCTAAGAACGTGGTTTGAAAACTAACCCGAAGCGTGAGCGAGGGTGTGCCTCGCTGACGCTTCGGGTTGGTCACAGAGGGTTTGACGCCGCTTCTAACCAGCCCTTCCAACACCAGTAGGGGATGTCCTCCAGCGCGTTCCACTCCAGGAACCCTCCCCATGCAACCACCTGAGCGCGCTCAAGCACCTTGCAACCTCTTGTTTGTCGCCGACACGAATGTCTTGGATGACTCGGTGGAGGCGGCCACTTACCGAGAACTCTGCCGCGTCCTCACCGACCTCGGCATGTCGTGCGCGATGGTCGGGCGCTTCCTCGTTCCCGGCGAGCAACAGACCGACCCGGGGCCGTGGCTGGCAGAACACCGATACGCTGTTGCCCCACCTCTATGAGACATTCCTGGCTCGGTGTTGGGCCGACCGCGCGCGCATCATCCCACTGCGGATGGGCACCCTGGACGGACTGAGGGCGGTGGCGGCTGCTGGTCTGCACCCCGACCTCATCTACATCGATGCGGAGCACAGTTGCGAGGCGGTGGCTGCCGAACTCACGCTGGCCCGCCAACTCTTCCCACGGGCCGCTCTCACCGGCGACGACTATGACTGGGCTGGAGTGCGAGCGGGAGTCGATGGCTTTGCCCGGCGGCATGGGCTCGTGGTGGATCGGTGGTGTGTCACAGGGTGGCGTCTGCTGGAGAGCTGGGAGGCCGGGGCTGCCAACCACCCGCCTCCGGGTCGCCGTCAGTCGGTGGTGCTGGTGCCGCACCTGAACGGCATCGAGTGGGAATGCGAACAGGGTTTGCGACAGCTGGAGGCCCTTGGTATCCGGGTGGTGCGCCGGGGTGGCTGCTCGCAGGTGGACATCGCCCGCAACGAACTGCTCTCCGATGCCCTGCACGATGGGGCCGAACAGATGCTATTTATCGATGCGGACACGGGCTTCGAGGCCGAAGACGCCGTACGGCTCCTGGCTCGTCCCGAGCCGGTCGTGGCTGGGATCTACGCCAAGAAGGGCCGGCGGGAGTTGGCGAGTGTGTTCGCGGATGGCGTCAAGGAAGTGCTGTTCGGGCCGGAGGTAATGGGAGTGTACCCACTGCGGTATGCGGCGACCGGCTTTCTCAGGCTCCGTGCGGACGTACTGCGGCGGCTGATCGCCGAGTTGAAGTTGCCCTTGTGCAACACGCACTGGGGTCGCGGCGTGTGGCCGTTCTTTCTGCCGTTGATCGTGCCGCACGGACCGGAGAAACTGCACTACCTGGGCGAAGATTGGGCGTTCAGTTACCGGCTGTCTCAGATCGGAGTGACACCGATGGCCGACACTTCGATCCGCCTGTGGCACTGGGGGCGCTACAGTTATGGGTGGGAGGACGCCGGCAGCACCACCCCGCGCTATCGCTCCTACAGTTACCGCTTGACCTCGTCCTGAGCCTCTCCTCGCTCATGACGACAGGACAGCGTCAGGGCTTTTTCAGCCAACGATTGAACCAGTCCACGTTGCGCTGCAGCACGTCGATTTGCAGCCGCGGCTCGGTTGGATTGTGCGGCTGTCGTGGGTAGACGACGAACTCGCATGGCACCCCGTTGCGCTTGAGTGCGGCGTAGAGTTCCTGACTCTGCGCCAGCGGCACGCGCTCGTCCTTCTCGCCGTGCTGGATCAGCGTCGGCGTCTTGATGTTGCCGGCGAAGGTCATCGCCGAATGCTTGGCGTACAGTTCGCGGTGCTGCCACGGCGGGCCGTCGAGGTAGCGCTCCATGAAGGCGGGAATGTCCGTCTGGCCGTACATGCTGAACAGGTTGGTCACGCCGGCCCCCGCCGACGCGGCCTTGAAGCGATTGGTCTGCGTGATGACCCAGCTCGTCATGTAGCCGCCGTAGCTCCAGCCCATGATGCCGAGCCGCTCCGGATCGGCGATCCCCTGTTCGATCAGTTCATCGACGCCCGCCACGATGTCGCGGTAATCGCCGCCGCCCCAGTCCTTGACGTTGAGCTGGCGGAACTTCTTGCCGTAGCCGTCGCTGCCGCGGGGATTGGGACAGAAGACGGCGTAGCCTTGCCCGGCGAAGACGTGGACCGGATAGCGCGATGCTTGCGGCGGTCCCTGCGGGTAGACCGAGAAGGCGTTCGCGAACTGCAGCGCCGGCCCACCGTGGACGTAGGTTAGCAGTGGGTAACGCTTGCCCTTCTCATACCCGACGGGCTTGATGAGCAGGCCCTCGATCTGCAGGCCGTCAAAACTCTTCCAGCGGATGGTCTCGACCTTGCCGAGCGCGAGGGTGGCCAGTTGCGGGTTGGTGTGGGTGAGACGCTGCTGCTTGAAGGAGGGGCGCCGCGGCGGGTCAGCGTCCAGGTCTGCGCCGGATCGGTCCAACGGGGCGCAATACACCTCCGGGGGCGTCGCCGGATCCTCGGAGAGAAAGGCGAGGAGATCCCCGCGCCGGTCGAGCTGGCTGTGGAACCGCGCCCCGATGCTCATCCGCCCCAGTTCCCCCGTTCGGACCGAAAGCAGGAACAGATGCCTGCTGGCCTTCTCATCGCCGACGAAGCAGAGGCCGGCGCTGTCGGCGGTCCAGGCGTAGCTGCCGTGGCCAGCAGGGTTGATCTTGCCGTCGAACTTCTTGCTGACGTTCCGCGGAGTGCCGCCCTCGGCAGGGACGACACACAGGTACAAATTGTCGAGCCAGTCGAGCTTGCCGTCGCCCGAGACAAACGCGATGCTCTTGCCGTCGGGCGACCACTTCGGCAACGTGTCCATGCCTTCGCGCTGCACAAGCGGGCGCGGCTTGCCGGGGACGCCCCGCTTGACAGGCGCAGCGATGACGTAGAGATCGCTGTGATAGAGATCCCCCAGGCCGCGCGACGGAGCCGCGGCGTAGACGATTTGCTTGCCATCCGGCGACCAGTCGAAGTTGAGGATGCAATAGGGCCCGACGGTGAGCGGCCAGCTCGGGCCGCCTCTGGCCGGAATGAGGTGCAGGTGGTCGCGCGGCAAATCGCGATCCACAACACGGAAGTCGGCCTTCTCCTGTTTGCGTTTCGCGTCGGTTTCACTGTCCGGCTCGGTCGCGAGGTAGGCGATCATCTTGCCATCGGGTGACCAGGCGAAGTCGCGGACGCCGGTCGGGCTGTCGGTGAGCTTGCGCGCCTCACCTCCCTTTGCCGCGATGAGCCAGACCTGCGGCTTGCCGTCGCGATCACTGATAAAGCCGATCGTTTTACTATCCGGTGCCCAGCGCGGCGAGTCGTCGCGCCCCGGGCCATTGGTGAGTTTCACCGGAGTACCACCCTGTGCGGAAACCAGCCAGACATCGGTGTTGTAGCGACTCTGCTTCAGGTCCGCTTCGGAGACGACGTAGGCGACGGACTGGCCGTCGGGCGCGATGGCGACCTCCGGAATGTGGCGGATCTGCATGAGGTCATCGACGGTGGCTGGCCGTCGCTTCTCACCGGCGAAGGCGAGACTGGCAACCTGTCCAAGCAGAGCAGCGACGATGAGCAGACAGCGAGCGCTGAATACGGGCAGTCCTGGCATGGGATCCCCTCAGAAAAGTCAGAGCATCGCCCCGGAGTGGGATGTTGGCAAGGCCGGGATGGAGCAACTGCGACCTCGCCTTCGCCTGTCTTGCCTATCCCTTCAGACGATCCTCCCTATTTCTATCAACGGCCTCCGGGTTCTTCGACTCGTTTTCATGACCCTGGGCTTGTGTACTTCTGTGCGCTGTGAGAGAATACAAGGAGAGGGGCAAAATGGGTTTCATCTCATTCCACGTTGACACCCCCTCCCTCCTCGACCACCGTCCGTGGTGCGCTCTCCCCAACACTACAACAGTCCCGTCGCTGCGGCTCTCCGGCAGGACTCTCGCCCCCAAGTGCCAACTCCCGCTTGCCTTGTGGAAAATCTCTGTGTGCCCTCCCTTTGCGTGAGAATTTCTCGGAAGATTTGGCGTCTTCCCAGGACAGAGGAGGCAACAGCGGCGCGCGGGAGGCCAGGCGACCAGCCGGCTGGGACAGGAGATTGGTAGCCTGTCACGCCCGCTCCATCTGCTTGCAGCCTTGCCGTCGGGAGACGCATCGGCGCACAATTACCAGCTCATGGCTTCGGGAACGTCTCGAAAAAGGGTGGCCAACTCGGCGTGAAGCAAGTGTTGCCGCTTCATCTCCGCCCAGACAGTCGGGTGAGGCATTTCTGGATGCCTCGTATCAAAACCTGCAGAGCGCCCAGCGACGTTCCAGCATGCTTTCTGCTCCTGTATTCGTGGAGACGCGCCCGGTAGGAACCAAAGGCGCACCTCCGTGCTTCGGGTAACACATCACGATCGTTCAGGCGAAGGACTTTGATCGTGTAATCGGCTCGGAGGTAGTCTACCGTTCCCTCCTCTGCCGTCGGCACGAAGCGAAACGTCTCCAGCAAATCGAGTTCCATGTAATCGAGCGGGTTCTCGCTTCGTGGGTCGATGAACACATGCGTACCGGTCGGCGGAGGCTTGACGGGATCGTCCTTGCCCCTTGTCACAGGAACGAGCCTCTTGCGTTTCCCCACAAAAACGGCGTACCGGTTGTTTTTCGGGCCATTGCACGGGCCGCACGCGTAGAGATAGTTTTCCCACACGAACACTCGTTCCGGATACAGGCTCTTGGGACGGACGTGCTCGATCTCATCTGCGCAAGAATCCTCGCAATAGCAGCAACGCCGCGCTCCAGAACACATCTCGTGCAGTTTCGAGCGCACTACCCGAAATGTTCGGTTCGAGAGGTTGTTGCGACTCTTGAACAGCCTGTCCGCGGCTTCGACACGGTGGAAGTAGGTAGGCTCCCCATCGACTTCACGTTGATAGGTTTGCAGAGTTTGCCGCGCTGCGGTCGGCAACACGAGGGGCGGCAGGCGCATCATTCCGCTTCTCCGTTTGCCGCCTCTACCGCATTGCCAGCCGTAGGAAGCGCCGCTCGCAGTTCCTGCAGTTCTTCCTCCTCCTTCGGGTCCAGTCCGCGGCGGAGCGATTTGCCGTTCAGGAAGGCCAGTCGCTGCAGTTTGGCGGCGGCGGCATCGGAGCGATTCACATCCTGGCCGAACATCTCGGTGCTGTACGCTTCCAAAACGTTGCCATAGATCAGGCGTTTCAGTTCGTCGCCTTGCACGCGCCCCCCCGACGAATCATTGCCAGGAGTTGGCAAACGCCAGACGCTCCCCTTCTCCGCTGCCTGGCACACGAGGGGACTGTGCGTGGTCACGAGAAATTGCAGTTTCGGGAAATACTTGCAGAACCAGCCGCCGATGCGCCGCTGCCAGGGCGGGTGTAAATGAGCATCAACTTCATCGATCAGCACCACGCCGGGCAAATCGATCTCCATCTCCCCCCGTCGAATCTGCCGGAACACGTGTTCCTGGCCGTAGGTTCGGACCATCTGGCGGACCAACTCAAAGGTCATGCTCAGGACGGAGCGGTAGCCATCGCTGAGTTGATCGACCAAAACTGTGGCTCCTGTTCCGTCGCGAAAGAGCACTCCCGCCGAAGTGACCTCAACGAGTTCGGTGCCATGCGGAAGCAGTTTTCCGCGATTGATGAAGGTTTTGAGGGCAGCGAGAATCTGGCCACTTGGTTGATCTTTCAGGTGGTTGTGCTGATCTTCCAGATCCTTTACGTACAGCGTCTGCAACCAGGCGAGCGCTTCCGTCAAGGCGACATCCTCACCGAAGGCGGTCAAGTGTGGCGCCAGCCTTGGGTTTGAATAAAACAGTTTTTCGTAAGTCTTGTCTCCACCGGAAAACCGGCGGAACGGTCCATAGGAGGCACAGAACCAACCTGCCGCTTGCCCCCAAATGTAACGCCACGGGTCAGGTGTAGTGTTGGCAGCGCTCATGGCGACAGGAGGGCCGTTTGGCGCTTCGACAGGGTGAAACTTGAGTGCGGCTTCGACATACCATTTTTTGACTGGCTTGCCGGGACTCGAAACCTTGTCGAGCATGGGGTCGTGGTCGATCTGCAGGAAAATGCTGCCCTCGGTCTCGCCTTTACGAAGCCAATCAGACCAGTCCTGCCGAAGGGCCGCTGCTTCCGCGGGACCAGCCAGTGCCAGGGCAATCGACCGCACGAGGGTGGATTTGCCTGCTCCGTTGTCCCCGAGCAGCACATGCCATCCAGCAAATTCGTCTTGCTCGAACTTCAGCTCAAATTCCTTGATCGAGCGGATGTTACGGATGATTGCTTGATGCAGATACATGACAGCGCCTATCGCATGCTCGCCGGAAGCAGGAGGATCGGCTCAAGGCAAGCCTCGGTCCTTGAGCCAGACCGTCAGTTCCAACGGGAGTTGGCTTCGCCGCAGAATTGGAAGATATTCTAGCGGATCTCGCCGTCGATGGAACCCCTCTGGATGCCCCTCCGTCCCCTGTAGCCCCTTCCGGTTGATCCCTTACCGCCCCGTGCCCGCCGGGCTGGACCGTCCCCGGCGGCCCAGGCCGAACTGATCGCCGACCCGTACCGGCACCCCATCCATGAAGACGATCTCGATCACCTTCTCGCTATGCACCTCGCGACCCTTCTCGTCGCGCAGCCCCAGGATGATCTGTTTCGTCTTCGTATCCACGACATCGCCCGTGGACGGATAGGCCAGGCGTCCATCGAGGCTGAACGTGACCCAACCGGGCTGTTCACGCAACTTGATGCTCTTGATCTGCTTGGGCGGCATGACGGTGGCGTCGAAGACGTGGACCGCGCTGTTGGCGGCGTCGCACACCCAGATTTCTTTCTCATCCGGCGTCAGGCCGACGCCGTGGCTGGGACAGCCATGCCGCTTGGTTTTGCCCTGCTTGTAGCCCTCGACCTCAACACGATGCAGCATCTTGCCCGTTTTCAGATCGCCAATCTCGAAACCGAGCAGGCCGTTGACGTTGACGAAGCACAGCGAGCGGTCGGCGTTGACGGTGAAGGGCCGGATGGCGGCGCCGAACGGGCCAACTTCGCGGACGATCTTCTGCGTCTTGCAATCGACCACGCGCAGCAGCGGCGAGCGCAGCCCCGCCAGGTACGCCTCGGCGCCGTCCAGGCTGCAGACCGTGTTGTGTGCCCCGCTCTTTGGCTCCAGTCGCGAAAGAATCTCGCCGGTGGCCCCATCGACGACGTGCCAGTGGTCCTTTTCGTAGGACGGCAGGTAGATGTGTTTGCCGTCCGGCGTGATCGCCATGCGGTCGCAGCCGCCCGGATACTCCTTCTCCCAGAGTGTCTTCTCGGTGACGAGATCGACACAAAAGAGACGGGTAATGGTGCTAACGTAGAGCTTGCGGGTAGCGGCGCAAGCACAGACGCCCTTGACGTTCTCCGGTTTCTCGCGACGGCTGGCGGGCGTCTCGATGCGCTTGACGAACTTGTGACCGTTGTCCATGTCGAAGACGAGGATGCCAGAACCGCCGAACTCCAAGTAGTTGCGAATGCCCGGCGCCGCCACATAGAGGTAACGCCGTTCGCCCTTTTTCGGCTCGCCGGCCCGCGCTCCATCGGCGTGTGCCAGCAACGCCGCCAGCACGACCAGGGCCATTCTCAGCTTGCTCGGGGTGCTCATCATGATCTTGCCTCGTAGGGGTCGGAGAGTGGAATCACGTCCCTGTCAGATTGTCGCCCGGCGAGGTCGCGGTGGAAAGGGGAGGGCCGAGTTCTTCAATGGAAGGCATGGCGTCTTGGTGGCTCTGGGTGTCTTCCCGCTTGCGGGTTAGCCCTCTCCCAACCGCTAACCCGCAAGCGGAAAACCTGGATGTT
>DASPXY010000194.1:0-2856 GCA_035637055.1 Gemmataceae bacterium
GCCGTGGGCGCGTGTGTTGGTAGCGATCGCCGGCCTCGCGCAGCGTGCGTCAGCCGTGGCAGGCGAGGCATCAGTCGTTGAGCGAGAGGCCAGCCGCTTCATCCCATCTACGCTCTTCGAAATTCCTGGGGTCTATGTAGACGTAGACGTAGTAGTCGTTCATCCAGGAAACTCACGCCGACGGGGGGGGCGGCTCTCACCATTTTTCGAGCTGTCCCTTCCAGCGCTTCTAGGCTAGCCAGGGGGCGCCGGTGGCACCCCCGCCCGCCGGCGGCTGTTCGCCATTTCGGCGAAGAGTCGCCACCAGCGCTTGCGTAGTTCAGATGTAAAGACGCGATATACCTGCCGTCGAGCGATGGCACCGACGCTGCTCCTGTAGGTCCGGCGTCGGCCAGCTCAACACGGGAACTCAGGGGGGCTTGCCGCCGCCTGGTCTCGGCAAGAAGGAGAGAGGCCATGAACGGAACCCTCATCGCCACAGTGATCGCCGCCGTCCTCGCTCTACCTGCCGGGCTCACCTTGCCTGTCGTCGCCGGGGAACCATCCGCGGCTTTGGCGACCACACCCAACGTGCCGTTAGACGTCTCCGGCTGCACGTCCAGCGACGGGATGCTGCTGGCCCAAGGTGGATGCTGTCTGCGGCAGGGCGGTGTCTGCGGGTGCTCGAACGGAGTGCGCAAGTGCTGTAACGGGACGACGGCGTCGGGGCAAGGCTGCGCGTGCCGGGGCAGTATCGAGGAGGGCGCGTTCGAGACGCTTTTACCGAAAACCTCAAGGGCCGATCCCTACCAGGGAGGACGACATTATGAGCGATTTCAGCGCTGGTAGCGATGCCCCGGCGGCCGCCACCCGCCCACGAGAGGCGGTAGAAGCGGCGAACACGCTCTTATATCACGCGATTAGCTGTGGCCACGATCTCCCGAGCTCGGTCCGCGATCCGATCATTAAGACACGCGGCGCTCTCGAGCGCGGCGACGAGGTGCCGGCCGAGCAGGAGGCGACGTTCCTGGATGCCTACTCGAAGCTCGCGCTTCGCGTCATGCCCGTCACCGCCGCCACCCTGGACGCGACCAATCGGCGCCGCGTGCGACACGGGTGGCTCGGGCGGCTACTCGGACACCGGCCGGTCTCCGATGCCCAGCATCTCGCCTCGTGTTTCGGTGTCCTGGCGCTCTGCCTCATCCTCATGATCGCCGCGGCGGAATGGACAAGCGCATTTATCGGCTCGATCTCGGAGGCCGAGAAGCAGTTCGCGGCACGCTCCCAGGACATGCGTGATGCGGGCCTGAAGCTCACGAGCCTCCAGAACCAGATACAGATGCTCACGGCGAGCGACGCGGCAGTTCCGGACACGGCCACCGTGGGCGTCGTTCGCGAAACGCTCAAGGCGCGACTCGCCGAAGTCCAGGCGACGATCGACGCGCTCGACTACGCCAACAACCGTCTCCATGAGACGAAGGAGAACGGATACGAGACGCTGGAGCGGATGCTGTTCTTCGTCGGCCGCGAGGAGGTCAAGCATGTCATTGTGCCCCTCGCGAGCATCCTCGGGACTTTCCTGCTGCCGGTGCTCTATGGCGCCCTCGGAACCTGCGCCTTCATCATGCGAAGTCTGTTTCGCGAGATGGTCGACCGCACCTTCGACGGTCGCCGTACGGGCGAGTTCGTGGTTCGGATCTTCCTCGGCATGCTGAGCGGGCTGACCTTGCAGTGGCTCGTCGTCCGATCGGATGGCACCGTCGCCGGCGGCGTCACACCGGCCGTCCTGGCGTTCCTCGGCGGCTACAGCGTCGAGATGCTGTTCACCGCGATCGACCGTCTGGTTCTACTCGTGGCGGGCCGGGCGCGCGCGTCGCACCGCAGCCAACCGTCGAGGCGGTCGCGGCAGGCGCATGCGGAGACGGTAGGCGTGACGGCTCGCCGGAGCCGCGCGACTCACGCCCTCACGAACGGCGCCAGCGCGAACGGTGGAGCGTCCGCATCGGACGCCGCCATCCCGCCGGTGCGCATGGCGGAAATCGCATGACGCGCCGGCCACCGCGGTTTTCCAGTTGTCCTTGGCGCGCCGGGGGAGGGTACGTCGATGCTGAACACGGACCGCAAGCGAACCTGTTTCGTTGTCATGCCATTCGGTGAGAAGAAGGATGTCGACGGCAACGACATCGACTTCGACGACATCTACCGGTTCTTCTTCAAGAAGGCCGTCGAAGACGTCGATATCGAGTGCATCCGCTGCGACGAGATCGAGGAGGCCGGCTCGATCCACGAGAAGATGTTCGAGCATATCTACCAGGCCGATGTCGTCGTGGTGGACATCACCACGGCGAACGCCAACGTCTATTACGAGCTGGGGGTCCGGCATGCCCTAGCCCCAGGCGTCACCATCCTGATCCGCCGCAAGGGGACGACGATCCCGTTCAACATCCAGGGGCTTCAGGTCGTCGAGTACGACCAGGCCAGGTTTGGGAGCGTGGAGAGGGCCAAGGCCCGCGTTCACCAGATCATCAGAAATGGCCTGAACCGCCGGATCCAGGATAGCCCCGTCCACGCGGTACTCGACCTGAACATCGAACCCGAAGGCAAGCCCATCGGCGAGACGAAATTCCACGAGTTCCGGCTCAAGGGCACCAAGGACACGGCGATCGGCCTGATCACCGGTGACATCCAGAATGTCCGGAAGGATGTGGACGTCTGGGTGAACTCCGAGAACACCAACATGCAGATGGCCCGCCCCTTCGAGAATTCGATCTCGGGCGTGATCCGCTACCATGGCTCAGAGAAGGCGGAAGGGCAGGTCACTGACACGATCGCTCTCGCTCTGGCCCACAAGATGCAAGGTCGGACCTCCGTGAACGC
>DASPXY010000195.1:0-3260 GCA_035637055.1 Gemmataceae bacterium
AACGGTCTCGACATTCATTCTGAAGTGGAAGGCCAGGGCCCGCCGGTTGTCTTCATCCACGGTTTGGGCGGCACTGCAAACGTCTGGCATGCGCAACGAACGACCCTGAGCAAGTCCTACCGTGTGATTGTCTACGACCGCAGTGGCTCGGGCCGCTCGCAGGGTGCCCGCGACGGTTACTCAATCGAGGCCTGGGCCGATGAGCTTGCCGGTCTGCTGGATCATCTTGCGGTCCCGGCGGCGGTGGTGGTCGGGCATTCCCTGGGGAGCATGGTCGCGCAGCGGTTTGCGGCCAAGTACGCGGCTCGCACTCAGGCGCTCGTCCTCGCGGGAGGTGAGGCAGAGTTTGGGCCCGAGGCCAAGAAAGCCCTGACCGAACGGGTGCAGGCCCTCGAAGCCAACGGGCTGCTCGCTGTTGCTGGACCCTGGCTGACGGCTGTCCTGTCCGCAGCCACCCGGGAAGCAAATCCCGCTCTGGCGGGGCTGGTGCGCGAGATGTTCCTGTCGAACGACGCCAGAACCTATGCAGCGCACTGTTTGGCCCTGCGCGACGGCGCCGTGCGCGAGGATCACCGCAACATCCTGTGTCCGACGCTGCTGACGGTTGGGGACCAGGATCCGGTGACACCCATCAGCTGGCAGCGACAGATTGCCGCCGGGATTGCCAACAGCCAAATTCGGATCATTCCCAACACCGCGCACATGACCATGCTGGAATGCCCTGCCGTGTTCAACACGGTGTTGATGGATTTCCTGGCAACGCTCAAGTTGTGAGCGCTGCGCGAAGCGGGCGAAGCGGTGATAGCAGCTTGTCGGCCTCGTCGATCCAGGTCGCGCTCCGTTCCGGCGTTGCTTCCCTCGCGATCACGGCGGGTCGTCATCCCGCGCCGTGATCGCGAACTCCGTCAGGCGGCTCAAT
This sequence comes from Gemmataceae bacterium, assembly GCA_035637055.1. Taxonomy (GTDB): domain Bacteria; phylum Planctomycetota; class Planctomycetia; order Gemmatales; family Gemmataceae; genus DASPXY01. The sequence goes on from DASPXY010000195.1 coordinate 920, forward strand.
TGTCGCTTCTCGTTGTCTGAGCACGGACGATCAAGGTGGAGCACCACCTGGAGCAGATCGTGGGTCTTGGGCGCCCCCTTCCCGTGCTGTTCCATGAACGCCGCTTTCAGAGCCTTCTCGACCGCCAAGGGCGCATTGAACAGCACGCGCGTACTTCCCGCCGCTGTGGAGTAGGTGCGCGGCTTCCTGGGGCAACTTTCGCCCCTCGTTGCCAGTAGGCGATGAAGTCGGCTTCGGTCACGGGCCGAGTATAGCACGAGCGGGCCCACCTCCCTGATGCGTGCCTTCTGGCATCCCTCCCCGAAGGGAAACACTTGATGCCGAAAGCCGGCCGCTGCCTTGGTGCAGGGGCCTTTTTCCAGTTGCCGATTTGGACGCCATTTCACTGTAGACACGGCTTGTCCCAGTCTGGATGATTCCGTGGTGCATCGCACGTACGGGGGATGTGACCGACGCGCGCAATGTTTCGGCCCTCGGAACACCTGGGACCAGGTTCCTCCGGCCGGGCGGCAACCCGTTCGACATAGTGGTTGCCCGCCGCTCCTTCACCAATCGGTCTGTCGAGGTCTTCGGTGCGCTTCCCTGATGCCGCCTTCGCGGCAAGGGTCGGCTCCGACCAAGAGGAGCCCAGCGTGCTGCTCTGCGCTTTCTTGGCAAGCGCTTTCCGGGCAAAACGCAGCACGCTACCGTAACTGTGCGTGAAACCGTGTTCGGCACGCACGCTCCGTCAGATGCGTTGTGCCGACAATCCCTGGAGCGGACAGCGCGGCGACGGAGCCTTTGCGTCCCTGTCATTGCTACTTGTTGCCGGCGCTGCGGATGGTCCCAGACAGCGCGTCGACGCGAAGCCGCAGCCGACTCAGGGCAGTCACTGGGCCAACTCGGACAACTTCCAAAGCAACGCTCTGCCGTCGATCCCACCGGTGGCCAGGGTGTTGCTGTCGGGGGCAAACGCGACCGCCAACACGCTGCCGCGGTGCCCCGTCAACCGGGCGCGCTCCTTGCCCGTCGCCAGTTCCCACAAGCGAGCCGTCCCATCGTCGCCCGCCGTTGCCAGCGTCTTGCCGTCGGCGGCGAAGGCAAGCGACCAAACGGCCCCTTGGTGGCCCTCCAGGACGTGGACCGGCCGACCGCCCACCGTCCACAGCCGCACGCGCCCCTTCTCGGTCCCGGCGGCGAGCAGCTTGCCGTCCGGCGAGAAGGCAACGGAGGTGAACCTGTCCTCCGTCCCCAGGAAGAACCGCTGCACCTCTCCGGTCGCCGCCGATGCCAGGCCTACCGCCTCACCGCGCTGGCCGGCCGAGAACGTCACCCCCTTGCCGTCGGGTGTGAAGGCGACGAAGGGGTGGTGGCTGCCGTACCCTGTGAACTCACAGGGATCCTTCTCGCCGGCGTCCGGCCGGGTGAGAAGGATCGTGAACCCGCCCCCTCAGAGACAGAGGATGTTGACCGCCGCGGCGAGCGGTTGGCCGCCCGGAGAGAACGCCACGGCGGCGACAGGTCCGCGAGATCCTTCAAGCCGGCGCAACGGCCGACCGTCCGCGACAGCCCAGAGGCCGATGGCCTGGTCGTCGCCGCCGGAGGCGAGCGTCTTGCCGTCGCGCGACAGGGCCAGGGACAGGACGCGGCCGGGGCCAGCACCGCCACGCCGTAGGCGACCAGACGTGTACGCGGTCTTTCGCGCATACCAACCTCACCAAGCAAGAGTGGCCCTCACTGTCGGGGGCGCCGCCGACAGCGGATTGCAGGGGACACGGACCGCATCCGACGCGCCTGGGCTCAGCCGACGACTACGATAGCGAATAGAATGCCAAACGGACCAGCGGAGCGTTCGACCTGGCCGGAACACTGCGACGGAGCCCATCATGGCCCAGCTGCTACTCATTGATGATGACCCGGACCTGATCGCAGAGCAGGTGCGCCAGGCCTTCCCCGGCCCGCGTCACCGGGTCGAGGTGGCCGGCACCGGCGCGGAAGGACTTGACCGCGTTCGCGCCGACCCGCCCGCGGTTATTCTGCTCGACCTGCGGCTGCCTGACCAGTCGGGGCTGGAGGTCTACCAGCAGATCCGCCAGATCGACGCGCGGATTCCCGTGATCTTCGTGACCATGGCTAAGACGGCGGACACGGCCATCGAGGCGATGAAGCAGGGCGCCTATGACTACCTGTTCAAGCCCCTCGACCTGCACCAGCTGCGCCGCGTGGTCGGTGAGGCCCTGGAAGTCGCCCGGCAGATGCGCGAGCCGGCCGTGGTCGCGGAGACCGCCCCGGACCCCGACGTGGACGGGGCCATCGTCGGCTCCTGCCCCGCCATGCGCGAGGTGTACAAGGCCATCGGCCG
>DASPXY010000196.1:0-5443 GCA_035637055.1 Gemmataceae bacterium
GCCCGAGGAAGAAAGCCCGAAGATGCGGTTCAAAAACAAGGAGGTGATCTACACCGTCCCCAAGGAGGAGGCGTATGACCTCGTCAAGGCGAACAAGGTAACGGGGGCGGATAGCGACCGGCTCTACAAGATGCGCGCGGATTACTGGGACGTGTTGCTTCGCACCAAGGTCATCAACGTTCGGGGCGACGCGTTCGCGCTGCGCTGGAATCTGCTGCGCGGCAAGACGATCAAGAGCAGTTCCCAGGAGTTGGCCTGGTTGCTGTTCACGGAGCATTCGGCGGCGGCGGTGAAGGCGGCGGTGAAGGCGGCGGTGAAGGCAGAAAAAGTGGCCGACGCCGTGAAGGCGGGAAAAGTGGTCGACGCGACGCTCGAGAAACTGGCGGAAAAAGCGGCCGAAAAAGTGGCCGACGAGACGTTGAAGAAACTCCAGCCCTTGCGCGATGACAAGTCGCGGAGTCGGGCGGAGTTCGCGAAAGATGTCAGCAGGCTGCTCGACCCGAGCGAACAGGAGCGTTTCCAGAAGCTGGTGGTGAACAGTGCCGACAAGTTCGTGGTGATCCAACTCGACAAGAAGTATTGCGGGTTCCGCTTCAGCGAGAAGGGGCCGCCGCTGGTGACGCCGCACGAGGGCTACTGCTTCCTGGGCATCGGCGAGAACCTGACGCGGGCGCTGCTGACGCCGCTGGACGCGAAGCTGTTCCGGTCGAGCCCGGCGACGACCGCAAATGCAACCTCAAGTGCAGAGGAGGACGACGATTGAGGGCTTCGTCAGAACCCCTCCCCCCAACCCCCTCCCCGAAACGGAGAGGGCGAGCAAGACTACCTTTCTTCTCCCCCTCTCCGTTTCGGGGAGGGGGTTGGGGGGAGGGGTTCTGACCCCAAGCGGGCTGCGAGGATAACGACACGGCTGGCAAATCGCTCTTCCCTTTTTCGGCCGCTCCGCGTATGGGATGTCCCGATTCCTCGTCTTGGACAGCCAGACCGTGTCCGCCGCTCCGGCAGAACGACCAACCGGCGGCGAAAAGTTGAGCGCAAGCGGCGCCATAGGCCGCCGCTGCTCAAGAATCTGGGTCGAGTTTGCCGATTCTATGGAAACTAGGGGTACCATCGGCATTGGCTGTTGTACCTCGCCACGGCGGGGTACAATGGGGGATTAGGGAAACCGGGGTACATCTCGGGGCGAGTGGCTGCATCTCTCTGGGCTCTCGACGGGGTATGAACATGCGAAAAACACGATGGTGCTTCGTCCTGGGTGTGGGGCTGGCGTTGCTGGCCTTCCACGCCCTGCTACCGCTGACCGGCGCCCAGACACCGGGCAAGGACAGCAAAGAGAAAGAGGCCGCGACGGCGAAGGATTCCGCCCAGCCAGCGAAGGCTCCGGAGAGGCGGATTACCTTCAGTTTCGGCAAAAAGCCCTGGGGCGGTCGCGACGGCGTAATTCAGTGGCTCGCCGATCATCTGCAGATTCCCTTCGTCGGCCCAGACTACCCGCAGGGCTCCTTCACGTTCATTCCGCCGATGGTCCCCCAGGCGGATGGCAAGACGAAGAAGGAGCAGGACTACACCCTGCCGCAAGTGATCGACATCATCAACCGGGGGCTGCAGGATCCGAAAGTTGGCTTTACGCTGCTGCGGGAGCGGCACTCGTTTACTGTGGTGCCGGCTGACGCTCAATTGAAGCCGGACCATCTCCCACGGATCACCCCGGCGGAGTTGGCCCAGCGCGGCGACACCGAGGTCGTCAGCATCCTGTACCCCCTGGAGACGTTGAACGCGGATGACATCGCGCCCGAAGTCCAGAAGATGATGTGGGGTCCGTTCAGCAAGATCACCGTCCTGGGCACCACCAACACCCTCATCCTTCAGGGCACCGCGGAAATGCTCAAGGTGCTCGATGGGACGCTCAAGTCCCTCCAGGATCAGCAACGCGGCGACACGGCCAGCTACCATCGCCGGTGCAAGTACATTACAGCCGCCTCCGCCGCTCAGAGGTTGAAAGACCATCTCGGCGATCAGCGTCAGGAGGTGACCATCGTTGGTGGGACTGCGGAGAAGAAGACCACCCGCGTCAAGACGCGCTTCTACAACGTCAGTTTTGACGAGGCGAGCAATACCGTCTTTATCACCGGTTCCGCGGCCAAGGTCGGCCAGGGCAGGGACTACCTGGAGAAAATTGACGTACCGCTGCATGCTGGTCAGCCGGAGCTTCTCAGCGGTGCGCCCTTTCTGCAGATGCATCCCGTGCCGACCGGCAACGCCCAGGATCTCCAGAAACTGTTTGAAGGGATCTACAAACCCTCGGATACTTGCCGGATCGTGGCCATCGGCAATAGCAACCTCGCGGTCTATGCCAACCCCAACATCCAGATGCAGATCCTCAAGGACATCGGCACGCCCACGGTCCAGGCGGGCATGGTGACCGCCATTCAGTTGACCACGACGAACGCGTCGGAGGTCTCTCCGGTCCTGCAGAAGATGTTCGAGAAGGGCCCGTTCATCGATGCCGACAACACGAACAACCGCATCATCGTCCGCGGCTCGCGCGAGCAGATCGCCGCCGTCAAGGACGCCCTGAAAGCGGCCTTCTACGAAGGCAGCGGCGAGGGCATGCCCATGGGGAACATGCGCGTCATGACCATCGGCGATGGCAGCGCTGCCGCCCTGGCTCATTATCTGGCGGAGACACTGAAGAAGATGCGGTCGAACCCTGTCCAGGTCATCGTGCCGGGTAGCGAACCCCCCCAGCCGAAGAAGGATGAGCAGCTCAAGCCCTGGAGCCCACTGAAGCAGCCCGAGCCGAAGAAGGGGGTCAAAGAGACCCGCTCCCAGGGCTCGCAGACGTATCAAGTCAGTTATGGGGAGAAGCCGTTCGTCGATCCGCGGCAGGAAAAGAAAGACGACAAGGGCAAGGAAGGCGCGCCGGTCACGATCACCGCGTTCGGCAATCGCCTCGTGATCACCAGTGACGATCCCAAGGCGCTGCAAGTGGTCGCTGAACTCGTGCGGCTGATGACGCAGACGAACGCGACGGAAGGCGACTTCCAGGTGCTGCGTCTCAAGCATGCCAACGCCATTGAGGCCGCCAAGGTTCTCGACGAACTCTTCAACGGCCCCAAGGAGCAACCCAAAGGCGGGGGTGGCTTCCCCGGCGGCGGCCGCGGTCCGGGCGGCAAGGGTGGCATGCAGCAAGGTGGGCAGCCCATGGACCTCGGCGCCCTGATGATGCAGATGGGCCAGGGCGGCAAGGAACCGGCACGCAAGGATCGCATCCGCGTCGTCGCCGATCCGTCGATCAACGCCCTGATCGTCAAGGCCAAGCCGATCGATCTGCTGACCATCAAGATGCTGCTGGAGAAGCACATCGACAGCGGCGATGGCGTCGAGATGATCAAGACGCACTACAAGAAGTTCAAGGCCGCCAACGCCTACGAGGTGGCCACCGTCATCGAGCGCGTCTACCGCGAGAGCACCAACCAGAACCCGCGCTACGGTTTCTCGACCGGCCTGAGCAGTCTTTTCGGCGGGCCGCAGAATCGCAACCTCGACTACAAGGGCGAGGCACGTCCGGTCACCCTGTCGGTCGGCGTCGATGAGCGCACCAACACGCTGATCTACGCCTGCACCGACGAGTTACACAAGAACATCGACAAACTCTGCGAATACCTGGAACAGGGGGCACTCGACTCGCCGCAGACGGTCCGGGTCGTCTCGATCAGCGGCATCGATCCGATGCTGATCGAGCACGCCATCAACGCCATCCAGGGCACGCCCACCTTGCGGCCCGGCACGGGCAGCAACATGGGTGGCCGGACGGGTCCGGGCGGTTTCTCCGGCCCAGGGGGCTTCTCCGGCGGTCCAGGGGGCTTTTCCGGCACCTTCGGCCCCGGCGGCGGCGTTGGCCCCGGCGGCTTCACCCCGGGCGGCGGGATCAACTTCGGCACCCCTGGCGGCACTTTCATGGGCAGGCCAGGCGGACCGGGCGGCACGAGTTTCACGCCGGGCGGGTTTAGCCCCGGCGGCCGCGGCCCAACTGGAGGAGGCCGAGGGCCAGGAGGCCGCTCGGCGATGAACGCCGACGGCAGCCAAGGGCCACGTTTTTTTGAACAATGGGTCATGGAAGACCCCGAGATCCCGATCCTCTTCGATCCGCAGCGTGAAGATCACTGGGTCTTCTTCGCCAACACGACTTGCAACAGCGAGCAGCCCCATCACGACGGTGGGGTGGCTCGCCCCGCTCAAACCTCTCAAGAGCCCGCACCTCTGGCGAACAATCTGATCGGTTCGCAGCCCATCCAGCAAACCCGCTTTGAACAGCAACAGCCCCCCGAGGGCAAGGAAGGCAAGGAAGGCAAGAACGGGAAGGAAGTCGAGCCCGGAATGCAACCGAAGGATGAGGGCATCGTTGCCCCGCGTCTGCCGGTCCGCATCGAGGCCATCCCCGAACTGGGCACGGTGGTCATCCGCGCCCAGAACAAGGAAGATCTGGAAGCGGTCCTCAAGATCATCGAGTTCATCCAGAAACTCGGCGCCGGCTCGGAGACGCAGATGCGGATCGTGCCGCTGCAACACGCCGACGCCACCTACGTCGCCAACACGCTGACCTCGGTGTTCAGCCGGCTGAACTTCACGCAGGCGGGCACCAATCTGCGCCCCGGCACCGCCCAGTTCGGTCAAGGGCAAATTGGTGTCACGGGAGCGCCCACGCTACAGCAAGCGGCGGGGCAGGTCTTCTTCTTGCCGCTGCCGCGCCTGAACGCCATCTTCATCGGGGCGCCCAAGGCACGCGTTGGCGACGTGCTGCGCGAGATCGAGAAGCTGGACACGTTTAACTCGCCGAGTTCCTCCGCCGTGCCGATCCAGCTCAAGCGTCAGTCGGCCATTCGCCTGTCCCAGCAGTTGAACGCCTTCTACTCGTCGCGCTACGCGGTCACCGGGGCGGCGACCACGGGAGCGCCGGGAGCGCCTGGGGCTCCGGCAGCGCCCGCCGCGCCTATCACCCCGGGTGTGCCGGGAGTGACCGGGGGGCAGGTGTCGGTGGCCAACGTCCAGGGAACGGAGATCCGCTTCTGGGCCGACGACCACAGTAACACCATCTGGGTCCAGGCGGCACCTGCAGACTTGAAGGAGATACGCGAGCTGTTAATGAGGCTGGACAGCATGAACCCCCTGCCGGAGATCCAGCTGCGCGTGATTCCGCTCCGGGCGGCCGTCGCCACCGACCTCTCCGATCTGCTGAACCGGACAATCGCCAACGGTCTCGTGCCGCCCAGCGCCGCTGGCCAGGGCGGTTTCCTCGGTCAGCCGGGCGGTCTGCCGGGTGGCCTGGGCCAGCTCGGTGCCGGCGTGCTGCCGCAGCTGCCGCCCAGGCAGGTGACCAAGAACAACAGCGTGACCTTCATTGGCAGCCCTCGCCCTCCGCAGAAACCGGGCGATCCGGGTG
>DASPXY010000197.1:0-3173 GCA_035637055.1 Gemmataceae bacterium
GCCGCCAAGGCCTGTGGGCTAGGATCTTGCGCCGCTTGCAGGCCCGCCAGATGAACAGCGACGAGATCGACTGGGAGTTGTTCTGCATCGACGGCTCTGTCATCCGAGCGCACCAGTCGGCGGCGGGGGCGGCGAAAAAAAAATCCGTCTGCGGGTGAGCCAGAGGACCACGCCTTGGGTCGCAGCCAAGGGGGCTTCGGCACCAAGTTGCACCTGATCTGTGGCGGCGAGGGTACGCCCATCGCGGTGGCCATCGGCCCTGGACAGGAGCATGAGACGCAACAGGCGATCCCACTCTTGGAGGAGGCAACGGCTTGGCCGGAGCAGCCCGCCAAGGTGGCGGGGGACAAGGCGTACTCGGCGGGCTGGCTGCGGGAGTGGCTGCAGGAACGTGGCATCGAGGCGGTCCTTGCCCACCGCAAGGACGAGAAAGGCCGTCGGGGCCACTTTGACAAGAAGACGTACCGGCGGCGGAACATCATCGAACGCTGTCTCAGCAGTTTGAAGTGGTTTCGGCGGGTAGCCACCCGCTCGGAGAAACTCGCGACCCATTACTTGGGCATGGTGACGGTGGCCATTATCTTTCGCCTCTTGGGGTAGCATTCACCAGACACGACCTAGCCCCTTCGATGGTCGGACAGTAGGGCTCTTCGGATTGATGCTCCCCGTCGCGACTGCCGGGGCTGATGGCGGTGCCGGGGCTGCCTGGGTGGACACCGCGCGTACCACCGTCACCGGCATCGGGGTCGCGCCTTGGGGTGTTTGGGCCAGGGACTCCGCTTGAGCCTGCCGGAGGGCGGCGACGAACAGCCCGCACGTCGGCCAGCGGTCGGCGGGTTGTTTGGCCAGTGCCCTGCGCACGGCCGGTCGTTCTTCGGCAGGAAGCATCGACAGGTCGGGCTCCCGAGTTACATGACCGATCATCATCTGCGCTGCCGTGCCGCTGAAGGGCAGTCGACCGCCCCGCAGGTAGCAGTACGTCACCGCCAAGGAATACTGGTCTGATTGCGCCGCCGTGCGCCCGTCGAAGAACTCGGGGGCGGCGTAGGCGGCGGTGTAGCCGCTGCCCGAGTGCCCTGTCTCGTCGTGTCGGAGCAGCCGGGCCAGGCCGAAGTCCCCGACCTTGACGCTCTCGCCCAACAGGAGCAGGTTCTGTGGCTTGACATCACGTGCTGGACGCCCACGACGTCCGCCTCACCAGCAACCTGCCGCGGTTCGTTGAGGTAGTCGAGACCTTTCGCCGCCTCGGCGAGGTAGCCGAGCAATTCCGGCGCAGGGATGCCCGGCTGGCCTGCTGCCACGGCATCCTTGAAACGGTCGAGCAGGGTGCGGTCGGCCAGTTCCATCGCGATGATGAGGTGGCCCTCCTGCTGCCAGGTCGCAAACATGGCCAGCAGATGCGGGTGGCGCACCTTTTGCAGGAGGTGGAGGGCGCGCAATTCAGCTCTGGCCCCGGCTTGCAGAGGCACGAACTTGCGGGCGACCGGCATGTTGCCCGGGGCCGTCGCCCGCCAGACTTCGCCGAAACCGCCTTTGCCCAAACGTACTTCCAGCTGGTAACCGGGGACCGGCTCCGTACCGGGCTTGAGGGCAAGGGGAACGACCGCCGGGGGGTTGGTATCCTGGGAGCCCTCCGCGCCGGTGGACTGAGGTCAGAGAATTTGCGAAAAACGTGGTCCAGGAGGTGACGCTGCTCGGCAGGATCAAAAGCGACTAAAGAAGAGGCTTTTAGGGGATATATTCCCTGAAGCGAATCGCTTACCGTCGCTGAGCGTGGGCTTCACGATGCACGTCGGCCACTTGCTGCCCTGCGCTGCTCAGTTCAGCTGCATAGCTCCGGATCAGCGTCTCGACTGCCCTCGGCCAGCCTCGTGCTGAACCAACCCAACTGCCACCAAGAGGAGGTTTCCATGTCTACAAAGGCATCCGCGGTGCGTCCCCTCCTGCCAGCCCCGCCCGCAGCATCCGGCATCATGCCAGAACTGGCCGAGTTCGCAAGGTTGCATGGACGCTTGCCGCGTCTGGGAGACGAGCGTGCTCCCTGGACTTACCGCGGCTGGCTCCTGCCGTACGTCATCGCCCTGCACAGCAGGGTGTTGGCCGTCGCTGACCGCTGGGGCTATCACCTGCGAACGCTTGAAGCCGGCAAACTGCTCGACGAGTCCATCCCCCAGATCGCCTTTGGGCCACCCGACCCCAAGGTCTTCACGCTGTTGCACGACTGGTCACGGTTGATCGGCTGGGATTGTGGGGGTTGGAGCGACTTCCGCACGCTCGTGGAGTGGCTGTGCTGGGGCGTGGCCCTGGCCGACGAGCAGCCGCGACTGTCCGACGCAGTGAACGAGAACCTCTACCGCCAGGTGAACCTCACGCCGCTACTGGAGCGGCCGTACGACTACCTGGGCGAACACGTCGCCGCCAGCAAGGCGAAGGGCTGGAACCCCACCGGCTTCTACCCGACGCCGCAGCCCGTCGTCGAGTGCCTGGTGCGCATCACCCTGCACGACGCGAAGCCAGAAGGCCGCGATCCCCGCACCTGGAGCATCGCCGATCCGTGTGGGGGCTCGGGCCGCATGTTGCTGCACGCCTCGAACGTGTCGCTCCAGCTCGCCGGGCAAGACATCGACCCGCTCGCCGTCGCCCTGTGCAAACTCAACGGCGTGCTCTACGCCCCCTGGCTCTCGTTCCCCCTGCCCGCTTCGATCCTCGGCACGGCAGGCGACGGTTTGCCCGGCACGCACCGTGTGCCCGAGTCGTCCGAGGACTTGCAGATCCGCCGCAATGCCAGCGAACAGGGGCTACTGTTCGACCTGGAACCCCAGCACGGAGGAATCCCCTCGACGAGGCCGAATCAATCGTGATGCAAACTCACCCATCGCCCTGTTATAGCTCGGCACCACCCACGAACCGAAAGGAGGAACCCATGCCGCCCCCGGAAGAGAAGCACCCCATCACTGTCGTCACCGCCTGCATGCGGTCGGACGGCCTGCCCGACTTCGCCCTGAGCCAGGTCGAGGTCACTCAGGAGGAGGCCGAGAACGGCATCCACTACGACCGCGTTGAGGCCAAGTTGCTCCAGGCCGGCTACGAGGAGCTTTTCGTCCACTTCGACCAGGACGAGGCCCCGCTGTTCCTGCTGCCCGCCGTCCAGGAGTACCTCGGGCTCGTCGCAC